>NZ_JBHFLM010000223.1:0-6849 GCF_041928655.1 Pelatocladus sp. BLCC-F211
TCAAAATTCAAAAGTATTGATTTTGACTTTTGACTTGATACTTTTGACTTCCCCGAAGGGGTTGCCTGCCCCATTTTTAAGAGGAGAAAACTGTGACCTGAGTACAGGTACAGTGTGGGGCTTCTGTCGGAGTAAGCTAAATCTAGCTAATTATATAATTCACAGAATACATAATATATATTTTCTTTTCTATACTTTTTATTTCCTTGTCAGGAAGCTTTACCTCTAGGTATTTAGTCTACATTTGAATAAGGCGAGCCGGAGGAGTAACGAAAGCTTTTAAAGGAACATGACAACGACGCTGTTAAACAATCGCTATCAAGTGATCCAGGTACTGGCTGTTGGTGGCTTTAGCGAAACCTTTTTGGCAGAAGACACCTATCTGCCTTCTCGTCGTTGTTGTGTGATTAAGCAATTAAAACCGATCGCCAATGATCCAAATATTTATCAGAAAATTCAACGACGCTTTGAACGGGAAGCGGCTACCTTAGAGTTTTTGGGGGAAGGTAGTGACCAAATCCCTAAACTCTACGCTTACTTTTACGAGAACGGGCAGTTTTACCTAGTTCAAGAATGGATTCAAGGTCAAACCCTGTCTAATATAATTAAAACTCAAGCTTCACTGAGTGAAATAGCAGTCAGAGAAATTTTGTTGAGTTTGCTGTCAGTTTTGGATTATGTTCACAGCAAAGGCATTATCCACCGTG
This sequence comes from Pelatocladus sp. BLCC-F211, assembly GCF_041928655.1. Classification (NCBI taxonomy): domain Bacteria; kingdom Bacillati; phylum Cyanobacteriota; class Cyanophyceae; order Nostocales; family Hapalosiphonaceae; genus Pelatocladus; species Pelatocladus sp. BLCC-F211. Next base: position 708 of record NZ_JBHFLM010000223.1, read on the forward strand.
ATATCAAGCCAGATAATATTATTCTCGACTCGTCTAATCACAAGCCTGTATTGATTGATTTTGGTGCAGTCAAGGAAACAATACGAACAGTGGTGAATTCTCCGGGATACACAACTCAATCACTGGTAATGGGTACGCCTGGGTATATGCCTAGTGAGCAATTCACAGGACGCGCAGTTTATGCAACTGACATTTATAGCTTAGGATTAACAGCAATTTATCTACTGAGTGGTAAACACCCTCGACAGTTACAAACTGAGCCACGGACAGGAGAAATACTTTGGCAGCATTATGTTCCTGGGGTATCACCACAATTAGCAATGATCATTAGTCGCGCCATTAAACCCCAAGCAGGCGATCGCTATACTACTGCAAGCCAAATGCTATATGCTTTACAATCGGCTGCTAATTCCCAGCAATTACTTCTTAGCTCTTCTATACCAACGACTACTACTCAACCCACAGTCTCCCCAGATATCACTACTGTTACATCTGCATCTGTAAAAACTCAGTCATTGTCTTCTAATTCCAGCGCTCCAGCTACCCTTACCTATCCAATTCCTCAAAAGTGGCAAAAGCCGACTTGGATTATTGGTAGCTTAGTTGTAGCAGGCTTAATTGGTACAGTAGCGATGATTGGTATTACCCGCAAGCCAGAGTCTTTAGACTCAGCAACATCAACACCTACACCAATCTCAAAATCTGATTCAAAATCTGAAACCACAAATCCTACAGACTCGCCAGAACCCAGAGATTCTACTGTAAAACAAAGTAATACTAATACACCTGTGGCTTCGCGATCGTCGCCAAAGCAGCCTGTTTCCTCACCTTCTCCCTTCTCAGTCGTACCTACGCCATCAGAGCCGGAAGATACTCTTGATAGTCCTGCGGTTTCTCAACTAGAAAACAACACGCCTCGTAATCAATCACCTAAGACTACCAATAAACGCAAAGTTCCGGGGTTCCCTACAGGTACACCAAAAAATACTGTACAAGCAAGCCTTGGTAAGCCAAATCAAGATACAAGAGGTGTTTGGGGTAATACTCGTGCTGTTAGTTACATCTTAGTGCCAAATCAAATTCAGCTTGGCTACTTATTTGACCGCGATTCTGGAAAAATTCGACAAACTGAGATTGCTTTTGCCCAATCTGTAGATATTCAGCTAATACTAACAACCTTTGAAGAAATGTTAGGCGGTCAATTAACTGAAGAAATTAAGCAGGGACTACTGCAAGTTTTACAGCGACGCTTGGATCATTTCAGTTTTAGCGTAGGTTTCCTCAAAGGTCAGATTGTCCGTCAAAATTGTGGTCTGATTTATATTAGTATATGGGATGCCGATTTACATGATTTTGTAAATCCTAGTGATGCTAAAAAGTGTTAAAAAAGGAGCCTGTATTAGACTCCTTTTAAATTTGGAATTCGCAATTAATTTATTAGACTTATCCCGAATTCCAATTAGTAATAACTACTTCACACTGACTTTACCGCCAGCTTCTTCGATGCGTTTCTTAGCATCTTCAGCTGCTTCCTTGGGCATACCTTCTTTAATTGCTTTAGGTGCAGATTCTACTAAGTCTTTTGCTTCTTTGAGACCCAAACCAGTCAATTCACGTACAACCTTAAGGATAGCAATCTTTTTATCAGCTGGAACATCTTCGAGAACCACATCAAATTCGGTCTGCTCTTCTACAGGTTCAGCCGCCGCAGCCGCAGCACCAGGAGCAGCCATCATCATCATGCCACCAGCAGGTGCAGCAGCACTTACACCGAAAGCATCTTCAATTTGCTTCACTAACTCAGCTGCTTCCAGCAAAGTTAGGGATTTTAATTTTTCCAAGATTTCATCAGTTGCAACAGACATTGATATAACTCCTGTAATTTAAATTTGTTGATGGTTAGTAGTTGATGGTTGTTGGGTGTTAGTTATTGGTTTTTCTAAAAAACAAACAACAATTTCCAGACGTACCATGGTACGTCTCTACAAAAACTAACTACTAACTTCTTCGCCGCCTTTTTCTTTATCGGCATAGGCCTGCAAAGCACGAGCCAGCGAGCTGGGAACCTCGTTGATACCAACAGCAACTTTGGTAGCCAAGCCGTTGATTGCTCCGGCAATTTGTGCCATGAGCTGCTCTTTGGATGGCAAATCGCCTAGCGCCTTAACATCCGGCTCTTTTAGCAGGCGACCTTCCATAACGCCACCACGCATTTCTGTCTTTTTGGTGGCTTTTTGGAAATCTTGATAAGCCTTAATTGCAGCAGAGAAATCCTCTTGAACCAACAAAAAAGCAGAAGAACCTTTGAGCAATTCTGATAAAGGTTGCCATTTTTCATCATCTTGAATGGCAATCCCCATCAGGGTATTTTTTGTTACCTTACATTTTGTTCCTGTGGGACGCAGCCGCCGCCGCAGGTCTGTAATTTCGGCAACTGTTAGCCCTTGATAATCAATCACAAGTGCTAATTGCGACTGACTCAAAGTTTCTTTGAGTTCAGCAACAATCTCTTGTTTGTTTTCTATGGTTCTACCCATATTTGTTTCACCTCCTTGAAAGGATTTGTTGTTGGTTATTAGTCGATGGTTGGTGGTTGGTCTAGAGCAACAAACAACAAACAACAAACAACAATCAACTAAAAATTAATAAACCCCAGCTGCAAAAGCCGGGGTTTTAGTTGAAAGGTAGATTTGAACCCACCCTTCTCCTGATGCCAGAACTACCACACCAAAGAAGGATGGAACTTCAAGCAATTTGGATCAAACCTCGGCAGGAAATTAAGCCAACGGCACCTGCTGTCTACGGCTTTGCTATTTAATTTTGTTGTTGGTCATTGGTCATTGGTCATTGGTCATTTGTTAATAGTTACTATTTATTACAAATGACGTAGGACAAATGACAAACTTTATGCTGCTTCAGATTTCAGGTCGCGTAAGGCGGTGATATCGACTTTAATTGATGGTCCCATTGTGGCAGAGACATACATTGTGCGCCAATAACGACCCTTTGCTCCTGAAGGACGGTTGCGGTCAATTGTTTCTTGCAAGGCCTTCAAGTTTACCAGTAAATCTTCTGGTGAGAATGACGCCTTACCAAACATAACATGGACAATACCTGTACGATCAGCACGAAATTCTAGTTTACCTGCTTTGAATTCTGCGATCGCACTCCCCAAGTCAAATGTTACTGTACCACCTTTAGGTGAGGGCATCAAACCACGTGGACCAAGCAATTTACCAAGCTTCGCTACCTGTGGCATAACATCAGGTGTGGCGATGAGCTTGTCAAAGTCCATCATTCCTTTTTGAATTTCTTCTATCAGTTCTTCTGAACCGACGATGTCAGCACCTGCGTTGGCTGCTTCTGTGACTTTTTCACCTCTGGCGATTACTGCCACTCGTACTTCTTGTCCTGTACCTTTAGGCAGTACAACCGTTGTCCGCAGTTGTTGATCAGTATATTTCGGATCAATTCCCAAGCGAATATGTGCTTCTGCTGCTTCGGGAAATTTTGCTGTTGCTGTCTCTTTTAAAAGACTTAAAGCATCCAAGGGAGCATACTCCCTATCTTCTACTTTTTCTAATAGCGTCTGTAAACGACGCGATACTCTTTTTGTCATTTTTTTCTCCTGGGGTTGTTAGCGAGGTTAATTCTCTCCCCCAAAACAATTTTGGATTTTAGATTACTCTACGAGAAGCCGCTTACGCGTCTATGGATTTTGGATTTTGTCTTGAGTCTGTTGACCAATGACCAATAACTAATGACTAATCTGTGACTGTCACACCCATATTCTTGGCAGTGCCAGCAATGATCTTCATTGCTGCTTCAATATCATTAGCGTTGAGATCAGGCATTTTTGTTTGGGCTATTTGCCGCAGTTGCTCTTGGGTGATTGATCCAACTTTCCTTTTGTTGGGTTCGCTAGAGCCTTTGTCGATCTTTGCTGCTTTGGTAATCAATACCGATGCGGGTGGAGTCTTGAGTACAAAAGTGAAACTCCGGTCTTCATATACCGAAATTTCTACTGGTATCACCGTCCCAGCTTGGTCTGCTGTTTTGGCGTTGTACTCTTTGCAAAACATCATGATATTGACGCCATGTTGACCCAAGGCGGGTCCAACTGGCGGTGCTGGGTTGGCTTTCCCAGCATTCAGGGCCAATTTAATGACCGCTACTATTTTTTTCGCCATTTGTGATTAGCTCTGTTTTTGAACCTGATTAAATTCCAATTCTACTGGTGTATCTCGTCCAAATATCGACAGCAAGGCTTTGAGTTTACTCCGCTCTGGACTTACCTCTATGACCTCACCTTCAAAATCTTTAAACGGACCAGTAAGCACGACTATCTTATCACCAGTAGCCATGTCAATTTTGACAATTGGCTCTTGTTCGGTGGTCTGTTTGAAGATTCTTTCTACTTCTGTATGACTTAGTGGCATTGGTTTAACGTGACCACGACCTTTACCGGTACCACGTCTTTGTTCTGCTCCCACAAAATTAATTACATGGGAGGTGTTTCGCACCACTTGCCAGGTGTCATCATCCATGAACATTTTCACCAGTACATAACCAGGGAATACTTTTTCCTCGGTGTGCTGACGGCTACCATCCTTGCGGATTTTCACTGCTGGTGTATGCGGGATCTCCACCCGAATAATTTTTTCAGCTACATCAAAGGTTTGGATGCGCTGTTCTAGGTTTGTCTTAACACGCTTTTCACAGCCAGAGGCTACTTGTACTGCATACCAGCGGGCTTCTTGCTGTTTTCCCGCAGGTTCTAAGTTCTCATCTGACTGCAAAGCCAAATTGTGACCTTCGTCTGTTGCAGAAGTCATCCGAATACCTGTTGTGCTGCCCAAGTAAAGAATTTATCGACCAAAAAAATTATAGATGCGGAGAGTGAAACCATTAACAATACTGCTGCTGACTCACTCACCAGTTGCTTCCGACTGGGCCAAACTACTTTTTCAAACTCTTCTTTAGTTCCTTGAAAGAAGTTCCCAAAGCTGAAACCATTGCTAGTTTCTGGCATTTCTGCTTCATTTTTCTTGGCCACGGTCGCTTACTCCCCCATTGCCTGATAGCTATTAACTGGTAGTTTTCTATTTATAACTGTACCTTATACTCAAACTAAAACAGCTTGAGGCTTGAAGCTACAAGTATAGATTTAATTATACCCAAAATCAAATTTTCAGCACCGCTAGACATAATGGCGATCGCATTTGTTTTGGGTTGATTTTTCTCAGTTACAGCGCGCCCTGGAGGACTTGAACCCCCGACATCAGGTTTTGGAGACCTGCGTTCTACCAACTGAACTAAGAGCGCATGTGCTGCTTTTGATTCAGCTATTGCGTTTGACTTTTACTAGTTTAACGCAATTTGGCATTTTTTGTTAACTTTTTTTGGTCGGGGGACAAATCAGCGGCTGATGCCGCTTGATAGTTGAGTTTTCTCCCATATCTTAACTGATCTATCACAAAGGGCGGTCAAAGCGTTGCTTAATCCGGGTAGCCTTGCCGACACGATTGCGTAGATAGTAAAGCTTCGCACGCCGCACTCTACCGCGACGTATGACTTTAATGCTGTCAATCCGAGGAGAGTGAAGTAGAAACACTCGCTCGACTCCAACACCTTGAAATACACGACGGACTGTAATGGTTTCATTAATTCCGCCGTTCCGCTTGGCAATTACAACTCCTTCGTAGGGTTGTACGCGGTATTTGTCTCCTTCTTTAATTTTGACTCCGACTTTCACGGTGTCACCGACATATATATCGGGCAGATTAGATTTTAGTTGTTCCGCTTCGATCGAGCGGATAATCTCTTGAGCATTCATAGTCAATTAAAAACTCACAATCATCCATAATAAATCTACTTTCGCTTTTCAGTCTAGTAAATTTTAATCGCAAGGGTGTGAGTGTTTCATGAAGAGACGAAGAGTCTGAAATTCAGATCGTTCAGCCTAAATTTTTATCGATACCAACCAATCCTCCTACACCCTTACACGTAAAGTTTCCGGGAGCTTGGTAGCCCCTCGGCTTTAGCCAGGGGCGGAAAAGCGACATTGCGGCTTGAGCCGCAGTCTCTAATTTGATAGAATTGAGCAATCCCAGTAGGAATAATCATCGGCGTGTTGAAGCCT
>NZ_JBHFLM010000224.1:0-128643 GCF_041928655.1 Pelatocladus sp. BLCC-F211
GTTGTTTGTACCAGTCACTGGTCTGTGGATGAGTGCGATTGGAATTGTGGGCTTGGCATTAAACCTGCGGGCTTACGACTTCGTATCTCAAGAATTGCGGGCTGCTGAAGACCCCGAATTTGAAACTTTCTATACCAAAAATATTTTGCTGAACGAGGGTATCCGCGCTTGGATGGCTCCTCAAGATCAGCCACACGAGAAATTTGTATTCCCTGAGGAGGTATTACCTCGTGGTAACGCTCTCTAGACCTGGCGTTTTGGGAGCCGGACGTGACCAAGACACCACCGGATTTGCCTGGTGGGCTGGGAACGCCCGTCTCATTAACCTCTCCGGTAAACTACTGGGCGCACACGTTGCCCACGCCGGTTTGATCGTCTTCTGGGCTGGTGCAATGACCTTATTTGAGGTCGCTCACTTTGTTCCCGAAAAGCCTTTGTACGAACAAGGTTTTATCCTACTACCCCACTTGGCAACTCTGGGATGGGGAGTTGGCGCTGGTGGTGAAGTTATAGACACCTATCCTTATTTTGTGGTCGGTGTACTACACTTAATCTCCTCTGCCGTTCTGGGTTTTGGTGGAATCTATCATGCAATCCGTGGTCCAGAAGTCTTAGAAGACTACTCCTCTTTCTTTGGCTACGACTGGAAAGACAAGAACAAGATGACCAACATCATCGGCTTCCATTTGATCCTTTTGGGATGTGGTGCCTTGTTGCTGGTACTGAAGGCTATGTTCTTTGGTGGTGTCTATGATACCTGGGCGCCCGGTGGTGGTGATGTGCGTGTTATTACTAACCCGACACTTAACCCAGCTGTGATCTTCGGTTATCTGGCTCGTTCTCCCTTCGGTGGCGAGGGCTGGATTGTCGGCGTTGACAACATGGAAGACATCATTGGCGGTCACATCTGGATTGGTTTGATTTGTATCGCTGGTGGTATCTGGCACATCTTCACCAAACCTTTTGGGTGGGCGCGTCGTGCTTTCATCTGGTCTGGTGAGGCTTATCTTTCCTACAGCTTGGGCGCTTTATCCCTCATGGGCTTCATCGCTTCTTGCTACGTTTGGTTCAACAACACCGCTTATCCTAGCGAGTTCTACGGCCCAACCAACGCTGAAGCATCTCAAGCTCAATCTTTCATCTTTTTGGTTCGTGACCAAAAACTCGGTGCTAACGTTGCATCCGCTCAAGGCCCTACCGGCTTAGGTAAATACTTGATGCGCTCTCCTTCTGGTGAAATCATCTTTGGTGGTGAAACCATGCGCTTCTGGGATTTCCGTGGTCCTTGGTTAGAGCCTCTGCGTGGTCCTAACGGTCTAGATCTCGACAAGATCAAGAACGACGTACAGCCTTGGCAAATTCGTCGTGCGTCTGAGTACATGACCCATGCTCCCAACGGTTCTATCAACTCCGTGGGTGGGGTTATTACCGAACCTAACTCCTTCAACTACGTCAACCCCCGCGCTTGGTTGTCTACTTCTCACTTCGTATTGGCTTTCTTCTTCCTAGTTGGTCACTTGTGGCACGCTGGTCGCGCTCGTGCTGCTGCTGGTGGTTTCGAGAAAGGTATTGACCGCGAAACTGAACCAGTATTGTTTATGAACGACCTCGACTAGGTTATAGTCTTTCATCACTGACAATCAATACTTAAAAAGCTCCTGTGTAAAAACAGGAGCTTTTTCATGATCTACGCTTTATAATCCCTACTTAACTCAATCTCCCGAACTTTGAGTTTGAGGAATTGATTCTGATTTAACATACTTGCCTGGGTACTTTTTCTGGAAGTATGCTTCCAGCACTTGCAAGACCATTGGGCCACAAATAGTACCACCATGGTCGCCTGAGTTTTCACCAAAGGCTACCACTACAATTTCTGGTTTGTTGTAAGGCGCATAAGCACCAAACCAAGTATGGTTGGGACGACCGACACCTGCTTCTGCTGTACCACTTTTTCCAGATGCAGGGGCTATTGATGGTACATTCAAAAGCTTACCTGTACCTTCGGTAACTACCTTCCGTAACCCATCACGCAGCACAGCAATAGTGGAAGGTTTCATGTTTAAGGATGAACGCCAGCTTTTTGCCTCTTCATGGTCTTTTAGTAAATGCGGCTTAACGCGGAAACCACCATTGGCAGCTACAGAGAACATAATAGCCGATTGTAAGGGTGTGACTTGCAAAGCACCTTGACCAATTGACATATTTATGGTGTCGCCTACAGTCCAAGGAGTTTTCCAAACTTTTTGTTTCCAGGTTTCATCAGGAACTAAACCTCTAGATTCTTCTGAGGTGAACTCAAAGCCAGTTTTTTGACCCAATCCGTATTTGCGAGTCCATTCTATAAGCGTGGGACCACCGACTTTTCTGCCGACTTGATAGAAAAAGGTATCACTACTCATAGCCATTGCCCCTGGAAATCCCAACGCTCCAAAGCCAGCGTGGTTCCACTCGCCAAAAGTTACACCACCGACAGTCAGAGAACCGTAGGTTGGTAAAATTGTATCAGGAGAGAATTTCTCTGATTCCAGTCCCGCCGTTGTAGTGATAATTTTGAAGGTACTGGCAGGTGGAAAGGCGCTGAGGGCGCGGTTAACTAGAGGATGGGCTTGACCTTGTAGGCTTTCCCAATCCTTTTGGCTGAGTTTTTGCTTAGAGAATATATTCGGGTCGAAACCGGGGTGAGACACCATAGCTAAAATGGCGCCATTGTTGGGGTCGAGTGCGACAATTGCTCCTTGGCGATCGCCTAAAGCTTTATCAGCTGCTAATTGCACATTTAAATCAATAGTCAAGTGCAAATCATTACCAGGTTTGGCTTGTTTTTCTCCTAAAACCTTCTGCGGATGTCCAGCTCTGTCTACTTCTACTTGCTGACCACCCCATTCACCCCGCAGCGTTTTTTCGTAAGCTTTTTCTATCCCCATCTGACCGATGACATCTCCGAGTCTGTAACCGTCCTTCTTCTTTTTCTTCAATTGTTCAGAGGTTAATTCGCGAGTATATCCTAGTACATGAGCTAGCTCTTTCCCGTGTGGATAATAGCGTACTGCTTCCGTATGAATTTGTACTTCTGACAGTTCGTTTTCATACTCTTTTAGAGCTGTAATTTCCGCATCATTGAGATCGCGGCTAATTCGTACGAGAGTAGAAGAACCGGGACCCGCTTCTTCTAGTTTTTCTTCAATATCTTCTAGAGGAATTTTGAGAATTTGCGATAGACGTGGACCAACAACAGACCAAGAAGGTTTAGTATGAGCCATTGGCCATAAATAGACAGAATGAGGATAGCGAGTTGTAGCTAGTAACTTACCATTGCGGTCAAAAATATTACCTCTTTCTGGCTGTTTGTCAATCATGCGAATTCGGTTAGCTTCAGCTTTGGCGCGAAATTTTGCTCCTTCCTTAATTTGGAGATACGCCAAACGAGCCTCAATTCCAGCCGCAGTTAACAGAGTAAATATGATTAAAAATATAGACTGATAGCCGCGTCCAACAGTGCGCGTATCTTTTTTAATACCAATGCCAGATGATTGTAATAAAGACATAAAACAAAAATCAATTCCAAGATTATGATTATTTGTATATAATAATACTTTTATATGCTCAGGGATTTAGTGACAAATAACCTAAAAAGTATATCTCTATATAAACTTTTTTTGCCAGGTACAATAAACCCAAATGTAATATTTAGTTCCGACCGTCAACTAGTTTATTCTTTGGGGACACGGGGAGCCACTGCGCCCTTGCGGGTCCCCCACGTTGTAGCACGTGGGGTGGACAAGGAGGACAACTTATCAGTGATCAGTGATCAAATTAAACTGGTAACTGTTAACTGTTAACTGATTCATGCCCAATGCCCAATGCTTGTAAAATTTCCAAATAATAACAATGGCCCATAGTGTGACGCAAAACCAAGAGGAAATAATGGCTTTTGAGTCCCTTGATGTTGAACTACGTAATGTTTTTAAATTTTTTAACCAAGAGCCAGCAGTGCATGGAATAGACTTGGATGTTAGACAAGGGGAATTCTTTAGTATTCTCGGTCCATCTGGTTGTGGTAAGACAACCATGCTACGTTTAATAGCAGGATTTGAAAGAGCTGATGCTGGTAAAGTATTGATCCAGGGTCAGTCTATGACTAATGTTCCTCCCTATCGCCGACCAGTTAATACTGTATTTCAAAGTTACGCTTTGTTTAACCACTTGAATGTCTGGGATAACATCGCCTTTGGATTGCGGTTAAAAAAATTACGTAAAGCTGAAATCGAAACAAGAGTTAAAGAAGCCTTAATACTAGTAAAAATGGAAGGCTTGCGATCGCGCTTTCCTAGTCAACTTTCTGGTGGTCAACAACAACGTGTAGCATTAGCACGAGCATTAGTCAACCGTCCAGCTGTGTTGTTATTGGATGAACCATTAGGGGCGTTAGATTTAAAACTGCGTAAACAAATGCAGGTGGAACTGTCGAATTTACACAAAGAATTGGGCTTGACTTTTATTATGGTTACGCATGATCAAGAAGAAGCCCTATCTTTGAGCGATCGCATTGCCGTAATGAATCATGGCAAAATAGAGCAGATTGGTACACCCAACGAAATTTACGAAAATCCCCGAACAGCATTTGTTGCAGATTTTATTGGTGATACAAATTTATTTCCAGGCGAAATTACAGAAGTCAATACATCCACTGTAGAAGTGGTAACAAAAACAGGATTAAAAATAACAGTCTCTCGTTTTGTTGATACACCTGCTGAATTATTACAAACAGTAGTAGTAAGCGTGCGTCCAGAAAAAATTCAGCTTTCACTTTATCAACCAAGCGTCCAAGCTAACTGCTTTGAAGGGCGATTAGTGAACGTTATGTATTTAGGAACTCACGTTAATTATGTTGTTGAATTAAAAAAAGGCGTATGTATCACCGTCGTGCAACCTAATACTTTTGGTAGCTTACCAAATCCTGATATCCCCATCTATGCTTGGTGGACAGAAAATGATTGTTTAGTAATTGGTCAATAGTCAATAGTCAATTGTCATTTGTCATTGGTGATTGGTGATTGGTGATTGGTGATTGGTTATTCTTTATGAGGTGATGACAAATAAGAAAATATCAATGAAAATGAGGATTAATCAAAGATTTTTGTAATACGAAAATGGTAACAAAGCGTTTTCAAGATTTACAGGTTTATCAATTATCAGAAAATTTATCTGATGAAATTTGGAAAATCATTAATAATTGGAAACTGTTACCACAAGATACTATAGGTAAACAGATTATACGGTCAACAGATAGTATTGGTGCGAATATAGCAGAAGGTGTAGGTAGAGGAAGTTATCAAGATAATCGACGATTTATTAGAATGGCGAGAGGTTCTTTATACGATACTCAACATTGGTTAAGACGAGCCTATAGTCGAAAACTTTTAACGACTGAACAAGTAGAGACGCTCAAACCCATCATCGAAGAATTAGCACCCAAATTAAACTCATATCTCAATTCTATTGGCAATAGACCAGAAAATAAATGACCAATGACCAATGACCAATGACCAATGACCAATGACCAATGACTACAAGACGACTATTTTTAAAACACTTAGCATTACTTTCTAGCTTATCTTTAAATAGTTGTGGTTGGAGACTAGCTGAAGTGCGGGCTAATTCTAATAGTAAAGGTTCACGGGATCAATTAGATATTTATACTTGGACACAATATGTAGAACAAGAATTATTTAAAACTTTTAATGCTGAAACTGGTATCAAAGTATTTACAGATGTGTATGATTCTAACGAAGTCATGCTCAATAAATTACAAGCTGGTGGTGGCGGAACTTATAGTCTGATTTACCCTTCTGATTATATGGTGCAAAAAATGGCGAATAAGGGTTTATTAATAGAACTAAATCATCAACGGTTAATTGGGTTAGATAATTTATTTCCTCGCTTTAAAAATCCTAGTTATGATTCCAATAACCGCTACAGTATTCCCTTCAACTGGGGAACAACAGGTTTAATTTATAATTCTGAAATTATCAAAAATCCACCTGAAGATTGGGAATATCTTTGGCAAAACAAACAGCAACTCAACAAAAAAATCACTTTGTTGAACGATGTCCGAGAAGTGATGGGGGCTGTGTTGAAGATGCTGGGGTATTCCTACAATTCTAAAAATGAAAGTGAAATTAAACAAGCTTATGAAAAATTGCAAGTTCTCAAACCTGCGATCGCAGCCTTTGATACAGATGCTTGGCGCAATCAAATTTTGGCGGGAGATTTATTATTATCAATGTGTTATTCATCAGACGCGGTGAAAATTACTCAAGAAAATCCTAAATTTAAATATATTATTCCTAAAAGTGGTTCTTCACTCTGGACAGATACAATTGCAATTCCAACCACAGCTCCCAATATTGATGCAGCTTATGCTTGGATTAATTTTATTTTTCAACCCGAAATAGCAGCACAAATTAGCCAACGTCTTTGGGTGACAACATCGAGTCATGCTGCTTTCGAGTTATTACCAAAAAGAATAAAAAATGATCCTAATATATTTCCCCCAGAGTCGATACTAGAAAAGTGTGAACGCATCACCCCTTTGGGAAATATTGAAGAAGTATATGATCGCTATTGGACTGCATTAACTAGTGCATAAAAACAGAAGACTGAAGAATTAAAATTAATACTCTCATCCTTCATCCTTCACAACCGTGTCTACTCAAATTCCTTCTTCTCAAATTGATTCCACAGGTGAATTTAACCCAGTTCCTAAATGGCGTCCAAATTTAAACTGGTTACAACCTTTCGCATTACTTGCACCCTCTGGAATCTGGTTGTTGCTTTTACTAGTATTGCCAACGCTGTTGATTTTAGAATTAAGTTTAGTACCTGGAATTCGACCAGGTGATTTAGTCATTCCTAGTGGTTTTGATAACTATATTCGACTGTTCGATCCTTTGTATCTGCGAGTGATTAGGCGATCGCTATCTTTTGCAGTTGGAACTACAGTTATATGTTTAATCTTGGGTTTTCCTGTCGCTTATTGGATCGCGCAGATCGTACCGAAGCGCTGGCGAAATTTACTTTTAATTTGTTTTGTTTTACCGTTGTGGACTTCCTCGTTACTTCGTACCTACGCTTGGATTGCGATTTTACGTCCCACAGGTTTACTGAACACAGTTTTAAATAGTTTAGGCTTACCGACTTTAGATTTGCTTAATCGTAGTCCTGCTGTCTTAATTGGTATGAGTTATAGTTTGTTACCCTACATGGTATTGATTTTATATGCATCTCTAGAAAAATTAGACAAACGTTTTTTAGAAGCAGCAGCTGACTTGGGTGCAAATCCTGTACAAACTTTTTGGAAAGTTACCGCACCTCAAACTCTCACTGGTATAGCAGCAGCTTCTTTCTTAGTATTCATAACTGCTTTAGGAGATTTTATCAACCCAGAATTACTAGGTGGTGCTTCAAGTAGTACAGCAGCACGCCTAGTTTATAACCAGTTCCTTGGCGCTACCCAAAATTGGGGATTTGGTTCAGCGTTGAGTATGATATTAATTTTGGTTGTAAGTATGGCGATCGCACTGCTAATTAAATTGGGTGATATGACGCCCAAGAGGTGAGGGGAGACAAGGGGGACAAGGGAGATAGGGAGAATAACTAATGACTATTGACTAATGACCATTCACCAATGACCAATGACTATTACTAATTTTTCTGTTGGGAAATTGAAAGGGTATATGTATGTTCTCCATCGACTAGTTCCCCAACGTACAAAAGATATTTACCAGCTTGCCAAAAACCGGAAATTTCTGGTTTGTCTCCAGAATAATTATCTGGTAAAACACAAAAACGTCCACCAGGCCCTTCGACTAACAAAGTTGGTTTACCATCGCTTGTGACTGCAAGCTTTAAGTAAGGTATTGGCTTTGTAACTTCAATAACTTGATTGGGTGTAGCAGCGATGTTACCGCAATCACTAGGTTTTGAACCGCCAGATTTACCATTTAGAACCATTGGATCTGGTTGGAAATCAGGATTGATAGTCACCATATCTGCTATCACAGATTTAGCATTACTGAGTAGCAAACTTGCTGTTAATGCTAGAACCAATGAAAAAATATTAAATAATTTATACGTCTTCATAATTTATGATGTGATTTGCTCTCTCTTAATCAAGAGCGATATTCATACATAATATTCTGAATTTATAGACGACCGCAAATTCACTTTTGTTCCACAAAAGAATTGGTATAAATTTTAATTAATTACTTAAATATAAGTACCTGAAAAAGACATCCTATGACGTTACAGCCAAAATAATGAAATGAGCAACAATTAAGTACAAAGGTTAAATAATATAATCTTTTTAACTTCTGGCTACTGCCACTGGCGATCGCGTTCTGAGCAAGCCAATAACATTCGCTAAAATCACTAAGACAACAGTTAACGATCAGATATATTTGGGGTTTAGTTGAATAAGTTTACTAGCTGAGGTAAAACAATATGAATCCTCAACCTGAAGAAGACTTACAACAACGTCTCCGCAAACTGGAGGCAGAAATTGATTCGTCTTCTAAGAAAAAAACCAAGTCACAACAAGTTGAGCAGTCGTCTGTGCCTAATTTTTCCAGTGTAAATTCGCAATTACGACAATTGTCGAATTGGTTTAATACCCTATCTGGAACGGGAAAAATAGTCGTTGGGAGTGTCGGTGTTTTATTAGGCTTGGCGGTGGTGCAAGCAGTGTTTAAATTTGTTGCTTCTGCAATTAGTTTGGCACTCTTGGCAGGACTAGTTTATTTCGGATACAAATTTATTGTGTCTAGTAGTTCGCAACGCAAAAAATAGTATATTTTGACACGCCTAGAGCGGCATATATATAAAAGTTCAAGGGAAATATTGCAATGGCAACCCCAATTGTGAGGAGAAGTAATGATCAATCTAGTTCTAGTCAGTCAAATGAACCAGGTAAACCCAAATTACTACCTCTGGCTACTAGACGTGTAGCCGCCTGGGCAACGGAAATGACGCTAGTAGTGATCAGTGGGTTAGTTCCTTTCAGCCTTGGTGCATATCTGAACACTAGAACTGATCTTAACCGAGTGCCACTGAATCCTGTATTGATTGTAACAGAAAGAGAAATCGCTCGTCCCCTAGCTCTGCCTCTAAGCTACGGCACTCGTAATGTTGCATGGCCGACAAATTTTTTGTGGACAGTAGCAATACTAGCGCCCCTAACACTTTCTGCTTGGCAATTGCTTCTACTAGCAAAAACAGGTAGCACCCTTCCCAAACGCTGGTTTGGTGTGCGGATTGTCAATTCTCAGGGTAAGCCTCCTGGTGTGGGGGCTGTTTTACTTCGAGAAGTTATTGGGCGGTGGACTCTGAGTTTATCTGTCGCTTATATGATCTGGCGCAACAGCCCAATTTTCCCTAACTTAGGTGTTTTCACTGTTGTGTCTGCTTTAATGATGCTTTTAGAAGCCAGAGGCTTACCATTGCGAAAAAGACGCGCACTCCATGACGTGATTGCAGGTACTTACGCCATAGACGCGAATCAACCGCTCACGGCGCAGTTAGAGGAACAAAAGCAAACTCAGTGGACAGAAACAGGAGATGAAGACGCTGCGATCGCCTCAGTTGTGATCACAGACAGGACGCAACCGCCTGCTAATCCTTGGGAATGGTTGCAACGTAATCCTAGTATGACCCTACTGGCGATCGCACTGTTGAGTATGGCTGGTGTATTGACAACTTTAGTCGGTACTCAAGTATACATACAAACGCAGCAAAATCAACGACTGTCCGAGCAGCGTAATAGCCAACAGTTCCTTGCCCTGATTAAGCAATTGAGTCCTAACTCTGGCGTCAGCAATGCAGATCGCCGTAATGCTATTTTGGCAATGGGTACTCTCAATGACCCCCAAGCCAACAAATACCTTGTAGAACTGTTGGCTAAAGAAACTGACCCTAGCCAAATCGAGACTATAGAGCGGGCTTTGACAAATATCGGCCTCCCAGCCATCCCTGATTTAAAACGCATGAATCAGTCTTTGGCTGAAGATTTAGAATCAACCAGCAATCCATCTCCCGAACGGGAATTGCGACAGAAGCACTTGCAGAATAATCAGCAGGTAATTAACAAAATTATTGCAGTTAATAGTGCTAAAGTTAACGACCTCGACCTCAGTCGTATTCAATTGTTTCAATACGGTGCCGCAGATCGTCCTATATTTAACTTGGCACTAGATAAAGCTGATCTATCAGGAGTCAATTTCAAAGGAGCAAATCTTTCCTTTGCTAGTCTCAAAGGCAGTAGCTTCCGGGGAGTAGGTGACGATGGACGCTGGGATACCTTCGATGATTGGATTGCAAATTTAAATGGCGCTCAACTTAAACAAGCCAATCTCAGCGAAGCTAATCTCAGCCGTGTCTTGATGGTAGGTACAGATTTTAGCCGCGCTAACTTCAAGGGAGCGAAATTATCTAATGCACGTCTGGTTAATGCCAACTTGAGCAGCGCTCAGTTAATGGGAGCCGATGTCAGTGGTGCAGTTTTAGAAAATGCCAGCCTTACCGGGGCAGATTTGAGCGAAGCTATATTTAACGATGCTGATTTATATGCTGCTCGCTTGGGTCGTGTCATTGCTATTGGTACACAATTACCCTTTGCCAACTTGAGCAAAACTGATTGGCAAGCAGCAGACTTATCAGGCGCAAATTTGCAACGTGCAGACCTCAGCAATGCCAATCTCAGTGCAACTCGCTTAACCAATGCTAATTTGCGTTCTGCTAATTTGACGGGTGTCAACTTCCGGAATGCCGATTTAAGTCTTGCTGATTTACGAGGAGCAAATCTCACAGAAGCTGATCTTCAAGGCGCTATTTTCTTACCTGCAAAACAAGATCCAGCCGATCAATTTGTCCAAACTCCATCCACAGGTTCACAATCTGCCGTAGTTAAAGGAGTGGATTTTAGCCAAGTAAGAAATTTAGATCCCAAGCAATTAGCTTACATTTGTACTCAAGGTGGTATTCATCCCCGGTGTCCGTAGGATTGGGCATGGGGCATGGGGTATGGGGCATGGTTAATAACCACCAACTACCAACAAAAATCAGTGTGAGGAGAGTCGGCAAATGAAGCGTCTTAAGTATTTAATATCTGTGTTTGTGGCTGTGGCTAGTTCAATTGTAAGTTTGAGCCAATTTAGCCAACCAGCACATGCTCAAGCAGCCTATGGTAGTTACGTGGGTGTTGGGCCTGCGGTTGGTTTTGCAGATGGTACTCAAATTGGTGGGGTTGTAGCCTTCCGTTACAAACTTTTGGAAACACCAGTTTCCTTTCGCGGTCAAGCTTTTTTGGCTAATAACATAGCGATCGTACCAACAGTTTCCTATGATTTTCCCCTAAATTGGCAAACTGATGTTTATTTAGGGGCTGGGCTAATTTTTGCTGGTGGTGATACGCCTTCACCGGTTGGTAATAAAATTAGCTTTGCCTTGCAGCCGGGTATTGATTATGTTGTACCTAATAGCAATACTGTCCTTTTTGGTAATGCCATTATTGGCTTTGATGCTTTGCGGGGTGGTGGTACAACTTTCTCTTTGCAAGGTGGTGTCGGTTTGAGATTTTAATTTGCCTGAAAAACAGATTTTCTTAGTGTCTACCCTGCGGGAAGCCGCTACCGCGTCTATGTGACTTGGTGGTGAATAAATGATTTTTGAAACACCCTTCGGGTTCGCCACCTTGCCATCGTGACGGGAACCGCCAAGACGGCAAGTGGACTCACCAAGACACGAAGACACTAAGGTTTATTGCGATCGCAAAACCAATTCACAAAATGATCCCTTTGTCAAAACCACAAAATTTTTGTCAGAATCAGGAAATAAGGACATAGTTGATGGTTGGTTGTTGGTGGTTAGTGGTTGGTTTTCTGTTTTCTCTCTTGTCCTCTTAACTCTCCACACTCCCACCTCCTCACTTGATCTCTGCCTGTAAAATGATAGGATTGACAAATTATGTTCAGAAATTTGGGATGGGTATCAAACGATAATTTTGCCCCTGATGATTCGCGATCGCCACAAAACAACCCAAAAACTGATGAACAACTTCTTGATGCTTATTCGCAAGCTGTTATCAATGTAGTGGAAAAAGTTAGTCCTACGGTTGTTAATATTGATGTGCAAAAATGGATGACAGGACGTGGGCGCAATTATCAACCTTTAACTCAAGAAGTACGTGGCAATGGTTCTGGATTAATCTTCACTCAGGATGGTTATATTCTTACCAATAGTCATGTTATACACGGTGCATCAAAAATTCAGGTTACACTCTCTGATGGTCGCAGTTACGACGCCGAAATGATTGGTGATGATCCTGATACAGATTTGGCAGTCATTAGAATTCATGCACCAAATTTAATCGCTGCACGTTTTGGTGATTCCCAAGCTTTACGAGTTGGTCAGTTAGCGATCGCGATCGGTCATCCCTACGGTTTTCAAACAACAGTGACGACTGGAGTGATCAGCGCACTAGGACGTTCTTTTCAATCCCGTTCTGGTAAGGTGATTGAAAATATTATCCAAACTGATGCTGCTTTAAATCCGGGTAATTCTGGTGGCCCTTTAGTTACTTCCCACGGTGAAGTTATTGGTGTAAATACTGCTATTGTTATGGCGGCGCAAGGAATTTGTTTTGCAGTACCGATTAACACAGCCAAAATGGTCATCCCGACTTTAATGAGGTATGGTCAAGTCCAGCGTGGTTACATTGGTATCGGTGGACAAAATGTCCAAATTTCCCGCCGCATCATGCTATTTAACGAATTAGCTGTAGACACTGGTATTTTCGTGATGCACGTTGAACCAAACAGTCCGGCGAAAAAAGCTGGTTTGCTGCAAGGAGATGTCATAGTTGGTCTGAATAATTCCCCACTGCGCGGAATCGAAGACTTGCAGAAGTTTTTAACACCAGAACGTGTCGGAGTGCGATCGCAACTGACTATTTTGCGTAACAATCGCAAGCTATTAGTAGATATTGTCCCAGAAGAGTCAAATAAAGGTTGAAGGATGACATCTTTATTCCCATACTGCCAGGGATAGAATTTTTCGACATTGTTTTGGCATGTAGAGACGCAAAATTTTGCGTCTCTACACAACGATTTTTGTGATTATCCGAGCATTTAGTTAAACAAACAAGTTGTCACTTTCTCTAATACTTGTAGTCCCTGGAAAGCACCTCGAACCAATCTAGTTGCAGCAATGGGTTGCTTCAGCATAGCTATAGCCAAAGACAAAGGCTGAAGTGAACCTTCAGAATTCAGCGTTGAGTTGAGGTTAGGTAAATTGCGATCGCATCCGTCACTTACTACTCGCACCATTCCCACCCCTAGCCTAGTTGATTTGAAAAATTCCAACACAGCATATCCTTCCATGTCCACAACATCGGCTGCTAACATTTGACCGAGATGGCATTTTTCACTACTCAACCAAATTATGCGATCGCTCGTTAATGCTTTGACAACAGCAGCTTTCTCTTGCAAATCATGTTGTAAAGATGCTGTCAAAGTTGAATCACACGCATACACCAAAATCTCACCAGTATTTTGCTGATAAATACAATCTGCGTAGAGTACAATATCCCCTACTTGATAGCGGGGTTGGAGACTGCCACACAAACCCATCACTAAGACTTTGGATTGTGGATCATTCAGAATCTCTTTTAGTTCTTGACTTTTTTGTAAATATGTGTAACTAGGTTTTATCCCTACAGGTATAGGAATCACCAGCGGTTTATAGCCATTGACACGGCTTAAGCCTCTACACACAGCTTGGTACTCTGCGCCTTGACAAACTAAGATTGCTTGGATGGATGTTTGATTGAACATTGATACTTTTGACTTCATCCTCAAACTCCCACGGTGATTGAAATTAGTAACAGGCATTATGGAAATCACACGGATTACATTTTGGTGTAAAAGGTGTAATTTAAGGGTAGATTAGGGGTATTTTTTACCCTAAAACTATCCTTGATCAGACACAAAAGTAAAGACAGGAGGCAAAATGCCCGGTTTAAAACGCTCAGTAAAAGTCAGTCTCAACGAAAAAGCATCAGAAGACTTGAGAGAAATTGCAACAGAGTTAGGAATATCAGAATCAGAAGTTTTGCGAAAAGGTTTAGCTGTGATGGGATTGTACGCAAAACTCAAAGAAAAGGAAAAAAAGAGTGGTGAATCCACAGCTCTTTTACTTAAGGAAGGAGACACAACTAGGGAATTAATTCTTGCCTAGTGAATCTCCATGTCAGATAAAGAAGAAAATCATCTCGAAATTGAGGTAGAGCCATCACAGACTATTAGTGATGGCTTTGCTAGTCAAAAACAAGAGAAGAAAGAAGAAATAACCATTGAACAAGCATCCGAAGAACTCCATAGCATTGCACCTTCTCCTGGAAGCGTCCAATCTTTAGCAGAAGCACGCAAAACATACAGAACTCGTGTTTCAGGACAATTAGCAAAATTTTTGTGGTATCTGTTGGGAGGGGTAGTAACTTGCCACATGGTATCGACTATCGTTTTTTCTTGGCAGTTAACCAAAAAACCTTCAGCTGATGATAAAGAACAATATAGCGAAAGAATTAAAGGTGCAATATCAAGTGTTAACGAAGCAGCTAAAACCCTTTACACATTTTTGGGACCACTAGCCACTGCTGTAACAGGGTACTATTTTACTACTGTCGGAAGTTCTTCTAACGATTCTGAAAACGACTGAAATTATAATATCCTCATCAAAACAGCCCTTCCTGAAAATCTAGGAGGGGCGTAGTTTTTTTACTCCTACACCGTAGCGAAGTTATCCTGCGTAAGTTGCTTCGTTCGTGCGGTGCTAGGCTAAATATGTGTCATCAACACTAAAATCAAAAACAAGCAATAGTCTCAATAATCTCAGTCATGATGGTAAAGCCTAATCGCTCTAATTCTCTCCGTGAGCGCTTCAATATCTCCAAATTAGCGATTCAACATCCCCGACTGACGGTGAGTTTTTGGTTAGCTGTGATGATTGCGGGAATACTCGCTTTTAGTTCCCTCAAGTATGCTTTGTTTCCAGATATTACTTTTCCCGTAGTCGTGGTAAATGCTACAACTCCACTTTCGACTGCTTTGGATACAGAAGCAAAGCTCACCCAACCCATAGAACAGCGCCTCAATTCTTTAGAAGGACTTGATGAAATTCGTTCCTCTACATATCCTGGTCAAACAGTTGTCAGTTTGTCTTTTGCTGTTGGTACTGATCTGGAAAAGTCTAGCGAAAGAGTAGAAACAGAACTTAAACAAGTATCTCTACCACAGGGTTCATCTTTTAAGATTATTCCGATTAGATTGAATGAGTCTGCTGCTGTTAGTTACGCCATTGAAAGTCCATCGCGAAGTTTAACAGAACTGACTGAGTTAACTAACGAGCAAATTATCCCGGCGATCGCCAAACAACCAGGAGTATTAAAAGTAGAGCTTTTGGGCGCTTCTACGACATCTTCCCCAGCAACAGCTGATCCAAACATCACTGCTATTACCCAACAAGGAGCAACATTAGTTAGATTCAACGGAAAAGATGCTCTGGCGATACAGGTGATCAAACGTGGTGATGCTAATACTTTGGAAGTAGTTTCTCTGGTGGAAAACCAGATACAAAAGCTACGCTCCAAGTTTAGCGATGTTAAACTTACCCTGGCTGCTACCCAAGCAGAGTATATCCGCAAAGCCACCGACGCCACCATTGATGCTTTAATTGAAGCTATAGTCTTGGCAGTAATCGTAATTTTTCCGTTTTTGTGGAATTGGCGAGCGACTCTAATTTCTGCATTGGCGATTCCCATATCTTTGTTAGCAACTTTTATTGTCATGGCCATATTTGGCTTCAACCTAGAGACGATTACACTATTGGCTCTAGCTTTGGTGATTGGGAGTATTGTTGATGATGCGATCGTTGATGTCGAAAACATTATGCGGCACATTGAGGACGGCGAACATCCCCGACAAGCTGCTTTTTTAGCTACGAATGAGATTGGCTTGACAGTGACAGCAGCAACTTTTACAGCAGTTGCAGTGTTTCTACCTATAGGTTTAATGGGTGGAGTAATTGGTCAGTTTTTCAAGCCCTTTGGGATCACTGTTTCCGCAGCCATGCTAGCTTCTTTGTTAATTGCTCGGACTTTATCACCTGTTTTAGCTATTTACTGGCTCAAACCCAAGCCTTCAGATTCTAGACGTCGCGAAGTCAGAAAAGGGTCGAGTTTTGCCCAAGCTTACCGAAATTTGCTGAATTGGTCACTCAATCATCGTGCCATAGTCATAGGTTTAGCCGTTTTGAGTTTTGTTGCAGGTATAGCCTTGATTCCCCTAGTTCCCAAAGGATTTATTCCTAAACTAGATCGGGGTGAATTTAATATAGTTTATACCACAGCCTTACCGAATTTTTCAGAACTGGGACAAGAAGCACAAGACACTGGGACACTGGGAAGTCCAGACGGGGGGGATTTTGTTTCTGAATTTTCTACCTCACCCCGTCTGAGTGTCTCCGAGTCAGTCTCATCTCTTCTCCCCTCTGAATCTCCGATCACAACTATTTTGAATAACTCTCTTGAGGTAGGCAAGAAACTAGAAGAGGTTGTGAGAAAATCACCAGAAGTAGAAAAAGTATTTACTGTTGCGGGTACGCGCGAGGGAGAACCGAATAAAGGTAGGCTGTACGTCAAACTCAAAAATAACCACACGGTCAAAACTTCAGAATTACAAGATCAATTTCGTTCCGATTTGCCCAAACTAGAGGGTGTGAATATTAGCGTTGAAGATATCCAATTTGTGGATTCTGGTACTCAAAAACCTTTAGAAGTAGCATTAAAAGGTAACGACCTCAACAGCTTAAGTAAAACTGCTGAAACCATCCAAGAACGGATGCAAAAATTACCAGGATTTGCGGATGTTACAGTTACAGGTACAACAAATACACCGGAAAAAGTTTCCCACATCGAACGTTTGAATAGTCAACGGGTTGCTTATATTAGCGCTAATCTTGGCAAGGATTTACCTCTAGGTGATGCTACTGATCAGTTGGTAGCTGAAGCTCAGGCTGTGATTCCTGCTGGTGTGACTTTGGATTTAGGAGGCGACTCTGAGCGCAGTGGCGAAGTTTTCGGCAGTTTCGGCACTACTTTGGCGTTGTCAGCATTGTGTATTATCGTTGTACTGATTGCTCTATTCCGGAGTTGGGTTGATCCGGTAGTCATTGGTATTTCTCTGCCTTTAGCCTTAGTAGGGGCGATGCTGGCGCTAGTAGTAACTAAAAGTGACTTTGGGATGATCTCGCTGATTGGCTTTGTCTTTTTGCTTGGTCTAGCTAACAAAAATGCCATCCTGATTGTAGACTACATTAACCAGTTACGAGACTCCGGCTTAAACCGTACAGAGGCGATTCTCCAAGCTGGACCAGTGCGCCTGCGCCCAATTATGATGACCACTGCATCGACAATTTTAGGTATGCTACCCATCGCTTTGGGTTTGGGAGCAGGTTCAGAGTTGCGATCGCCTATGGCTGTTGCGATCGCTGGTGGGTTGGTGAGTTCTACCATTCTGAGTTTAATTGTTGTACCAGTGGTATATGCCTTGCTCGATGATTGGTTTCCCCGCTTTCGTAAGAGGGAGATGGGGTAAAGAGGAGGCGGGGACGCGATCGCTCTTCTGTGTCAGAGAAGTTCCCTTTGACATTGGAGTAGGAATTGTTTGGCGAAATTATCTATCATTTGATACTTTTGGGACATCAAATTGTCACAAACATGGGTCAAGTTTCGACTTCTATTTAATTTTTGACCAAATGTATACTATTAATTGTTCCAAGGCGAAACCAACACCACCTATGCAAGCTAATGATAAAATAACTTCGCTAACACTATTATTTTGATAAGCGTCCCAGATAAAAAAGCCAATACCGACAATACCGCTCATAACTATTTCAGCCGCAATAATAGCTTGCCAAGAATAACGAATACTAAGCCTACAACCTGTAAATATGTAAGGAATAAGTACTCGAAATTCCTTGTTATTTTGATAGGTATTGACTACACCAAAAGCTGTATTTAAGATTATTGGCAATATGGCTGCGATAAAAATGACTAAACTTGCAGCAGGTTCGTTTTGTCTAACCGCGGCTAATGCGATAGGAACCCAAGCCAAAGGTGGCACAGCATCCAGTAATAATAGAAGTGGTATTACTGCACGATAGAAAATATTATTAATACCTATCAAATAGCCCAATAGTATACCAAAAATTGCAGCTAAAGAAAAACTAATCAATACTCTTTGTAAGCTAGCAAAGATTTGCCAAAACAAACCTTTATCGATGCCACCTCTATCATATAAAGGGTAAAAAATTAGTTCACGAGTATCTGCAATGGTTTGAATTGGCCCAGGTAAAGTAGCACCTGGTAGCCAAGAAAAAAACTGCCAAATAATTAAAAAGATTGCGGAGGCAGAGACAAAAAGAGGTATATCTCGAAGTTGAATTTGGTGGGAGAACGTTACTGGCAAAGAGCTTGTTGCTGGGACGTGAGAATTAACTGAAATTGGGCTATTTTGTGTCGGAGCAGAAGGCAGATAAACTTGTTTTTGTGGATTTAAAGCTTGGTCAATCTCCTCCAACCTTTGTATGATTATTTGTGTATTTTCTGGACGCAAGTTAAGCGAGCGTGCCATCATTTGGTCAATTAAATCAGCAAATTGTGAACTAATTTTTTTGTCAACATAATTTCGCCAGTGCAATTCGTCGCTATAAGAGTCATAAATTTCTGGGCTAGTTGGTTCTTTCCCTGTTAGCAAGAACACAAACGTGCGCCCTAGAGCAAAAAAATCTGATTGCGGTACTGCATTATTATTTATCTGTTCCGGAGGTGTATAACCTGCGGAAACAACTCCCGTAACACCTCCTTGCTGACTAATAACCGTTTTCGTCACTTGCCGCGCTGTGCCAAAATCAATCAAAGCTAGTTCCCCGCTTACCCGAAGCATCATATTTGACGGCTTTATATCTCGGTGGAAAAATTTCTGTTGGTGTACCTGCTCTAAAATGGTGACTAATTGCCGCAACCACTCAAGGGCTAAAGTCTGGTCAATAGGGTGCATTCCCCTACTAAACATCCATTGTTGTAAGTCCATCCCTTCAACCTTTTCCATAACTAAACAATGAATTGGGTTTTGGCTATTTCTGGGATGATAAATAAAGTAACCATCTCGGTCAATTAGGGGAATACCAGGATGATTAAGATAACTTAAAACCTCTGCTTCCTGCTGAAATAACTCTACAGCCTTTTGTTGATTATTAATTAAAACTTTGAGAACTTTGGGCGTATTATTTCTTACCTCTTTAACCTCAAACGTTAGCCCAAAACCACCCCCACCCAACTGACTAACCACCCGATAACGTCCTTGCAGCATCAACTCTGAACCACAAGCTTGACAAAATAGGATATTGTCAGAATTATGTGGATTAGGGCATTGAGGGTTAATGCAGAGGCTCATAAAGTACTATAGTTAAAATGATACTTTCTTAAAAGTTTGGCTAAAATTATACACGAGATTTAAGAAATTTTCTTGATAAAAACTAATGCGTGTATTTGTTACAGGTGGTACTGGTTTTGTCGGTGCGAACTTGGTACGGTTACTTTTAGCAGAAGGATACTCAGTCAGGGCGTTAGTGCGTCCTAGTAGCCAACTCGATAATCTGCAAAATCTCGATGTGGAACTTGTTAAGGGTGATTTAAATCACCCGGAATTATGGCAGCAAATGCGGGGTTGTCAGTACCTTTTTCACGTCGCTGCTCACTATTCTCTTTGGCAAAAAGACCGAGAAGCACTTTATGATCACAATGTTCTGGGTACGCGCAATGTTCTAGCGGCTGCCAAGAAAGCCGATATTGCTAGAACGGTTTACACTAGTTCCGTAGCGGCTATTGGAGTGGGACTTGGTGGTAAAGTTGTAGATGAAACTTACCAAAGTCCTGTAGAAAAACTGGTTGGTGACTATAAAAAGTCTAAGTTTTGGGCTGAACAAGAAGCGATGCAAGCAGCTCAAAACGGTCAGGATGTAGTTATAGTCAATCCTAGTAGCCCTATTGGGGCTTGGGATATCAAGCCAACGCCCACAGGAGATATTATTGTACGGTTTTTGCGACGGCAAATGCCTTTTTATATGCACACAGGACTGAATTTTATTGATGTGCAAGATGTGGCGAAAGGACATTTGCTCGCTTTACAAAAAGGTAAATCTGGCGATCGCTATATTTTAGGACACCAAAACCTGACGCTCAAACAACTACTCGATCAACTTGCTGAGATTACAGGTTTGCAATCCCCGCAAAGGGCTATACCTGCTTGCATACCCTTGGGTGTAGCCTGGTTTGATGAAAAAATTCTGGCTTCTTTAGGAAAAACACCATCTGTTCCCCTAGATGGTGTGCGTATGGCTACGCAAACTATGTTCTATGACGCTTCTAAGGCTGTGCGAGAATTGGGTTTACCTCAGTCTCCTCTGAGGGTAGCTCTCCAAAATGCCGTAAATTGGTTCTTGTCGCGCCCAGGATTTACGCAGATTTGATTAATTTGAGCAAGAATATTAGTGCTTATGATGACAATGCATCTATAGTCCTGCCAGAACCGCGATCGCCAGATAAAATCTTTTGCTGGCAGGTATTCCGTATGTTTGGACACGCTATGCGATCGCGCCGTTTGTATAACTCCTGACAAAGGCATGTAAAATCAGCCATAAACTTGTAGATTGGAACAAAGAATTTTATTGGTTAAAGTTGCACCCGTTGTGCTATCCATATGAATTTCTAACTCTGCTTGGGGAAAAGCTTCAAATAGCATTTGTTCCCCAGGAAAAACAACTTGCTCGAAGTAAGAGTGAGCAATATTTGAGATGCGAATAATTTGAATCTGACTAGTTGTGTTTTTGTAGAAACACAGAATTTGGTTTTCTATAAGCAATGCCGAAGAGTTTTGCATTTGAGTTCTACTAGCTTGTTGAACAAAGTTGAAAATAGACTTTTCCAAAGCCTTATATTCATCAAAGCTAAGATTGCACCACTGGTGATATTGGTTGAGAAAACGAATTATTATCAGACTTACAGCTTCTAAATCAGCTCGTTTCTTAGCTGCTGTAAAAGCTTGAACAAAAGTGGGATAAATCTGGCGATCACTAAACCCAGTCTTTTCATCTGGCATCCAACACTGAAATAAATACCCTTTGGGCATTGGTATTATTTCAATCAACCAGCCATGATAAAACTGCTTCCATTTCATCCACAATTTCCTTTTGAGCTTTTCTGACAGCAGACTGATTGGAGCATATAGATTTACTGCTTAATATTCTCCCCCCATACTTGAAGAATATAAAACCTAGATATGCAATTTTCGTGTAGAATTTATGCAGAAATTGTGGAGTCGTCAGGGCAAATAACAGACGTGTGTCCCTACTTGAGGCGATAGCCCAGCCCATGCATCGTTTCGATAAAATCTTCAGGAGCACCTGAAACTCTAAGTTTTTGTCTGAGAGATTTGATGTGAGACCTAACGGTTTCCTCAACCGGTGAGTCTTCCGTAGACCAAACTTGTTCTATAATGCTGGAACAACTTAAGACTCGTCTGCCATTAGCAACCAATAACTCCAAAATTGCATATTCTTTAGGAGTCAACGCCAGAGGTTGATCATCATAAGTAGTCTCGTAGGTACTGGGATTGAGAAGCAGGCCTCCCCAAGATAAGCTTAACGTAGTCGCAGAACTACCCCTTCTGATCAAAGCACGGATACGAGCCATTAACTCTTCTAGGTCAAATGGTTTAGCCACATAATCATCTGCTCCCGCATCCAATCCGGTAATTTTGTCTGCTACAGTGTCACGAGCCGTTAGCATCAACACGGGTGCGGCAGAGTTACGGTGTGCTGGATTGCTGGGTTGGACAGTGCGTAAGCGTTGGCAAAAACGAATACCATCTAACTTGGGCAACGTCACGTCCAATACCAGCAGATCATACTTGATTGACTCAACCGAGTTCCACGCTGCTTCTCCATCTTTGGCAACGTCTACTACATATTGACGCCTAGTTAATACCTCTGACAGTACCTCCGCTAATTGGGTATCATCTTCAACTACCAGAATACGCATAGGCTTACCATTATACTCTTGTTCAGCACAGAGAAGTAGAAAGGAGGTAATTTGACTCTATCATGACTCAAAAATTTACGAAGTGGTCTTCTCAAGGTAAATGGATAGCAGGAGGATTTTGCATAACCCTCTTGCTGATGGGATTAGTTAGCTTCGCTTCATATAAAAACACTATCGAAATTAGAGAAAGTGCTGATAGAGTGCAGCATACCTATGAAACTCTCAATACGCTGACAAATTTTTATGCAGCGATGTCAGTTGCTGAGTCAGGAAGGCGAGGATACATCTTTTTGGGAAGTACACAAGAGTTAGAACGCTACCAAACTGCTGTTAAAAATATGCAGGCTGAAATTTATGCACTCCAGCATCAAATTCATCCTGGTTTTAGTCAGCAACAGAGGTTAACCCTTCTTCACTCTCTAGTAAATCAGAGATTAGCTTTATTACAGCAATCAATAGAACTATATACAAAAAACAAATCAGCATTTCAAACTCAATCTTTGATTACAAAAAAGAGTATTAATATTCGAGAAAAGATTCTTCAAGTATTACAAGAAATAAAAATTAAAGAACAAGGTTATTTAAGCAAATCACTCAAGGAATCGCAATTCAGTATTAAATATAGAACAACAATTGAAATAATTGGTACAATTTTAAGCTTTTTTATAGTTTCTAGTTTGTGTTTTATACTTTATCGTCAATGGGTCAAGCATGATGAGGTTGAAGCACTTGAAAGATCATTAGCTCAAGAAAAAGAATTAAACGAATTGAAACTGCGCCTCTTTTCGATGATTTCTCATGAATTTCGTACACCTTTAAGTGTGATTTTGCTTTCCTCTCAATTATTAAAGGAAATTCTTCAGGAATTTGTTGACGAAAATAAATTAAAAAATCTATACCGAATTCAAGCTTCAGCGAAATTAATGAATCGGCTGATCACTGACTTATTGACTTTAACAAGAGCAGAAGCAGGCAAATTAGATTTTAATCCTCAATTGATTAATTTAGAAAGTTTTTGTTTAAACTTACTCGAAGATTTTCAGCTTTTTGATACAAAGCAGCCCATAATAAATTTTATTAAACAAGGTCGTTGTTCTAGCGTCAACATGGATGAAAAGCTACTATATTCTATTCTCAGTAATTTGCTTTTAAATGCAATTAAATATTCACCTCAAGGAGGCAATATGTATTTATTATTAAAATGTGAGTTAGAATCTACCATTTTCCAAGTTAAAGATGAAGGAATAGGTATTCCACAACCCGAACAGCAAAAAATTTATGAGCCATTTTATCGAAGTCAAAATGTTGAAGACATAGTTGGTACTGGGTTAGGATTAGCAGTTGTCAAAAAATGTGTGGAACTGCACCAAGGAGAAATTTTTGTGGAAAGTAAGGTAGGAGTTGGCACAACATTTACTGTCAAAATTCCTCATTGAATTGTTCCACCTACTTTAAATCTTCTCTACTTGTTCCCCTATTTGTTCACGCTGACGCGTTAGGCTATCAATAGCATCACCCAAAGCGGTAGTCAGGCTTTTACGAGTTTGGGCGTGTTCGTCTTGTTCGTTTTTCAACGCCTGTTGTAGGCGATCGCGTTCTTTGATCGCAGCCACTAATTTAGCTTTCAATTCCTCCATTGATTTAATTGGGGCTATTTCTTGCTGAATAGCTGCTGTAGCTGCACCATCATTGAGTAGTGTTGCTTCAATACCTTGTAAGCGTTGAATTTGTGTTTGCAATGATGCGATCGTCTGTTTTGAGAGTTGAGCATCTGTACGGCGTTGTTCTGCTTCAGTGTTATAGAGTTTTCGCCATTTTTCAGAACTTTCCCAAGCAGCATCCCGTTCTTGTTGCAAATGTGCTACCTGCTGTTTCAGTGCTTGGACTTCAGTTAACCACTGCTGTGTTAATTCTTGACTCATGTGAGTTCGGCGAGTTGAAAAAGATACAGAAAAAGGCTGAGACTGTAATCAATGCAAAAATAAGCAAGGTGTCTCAGCA
The DNA here is from genome assembly GCF_041928655.1 of Pelatocladus sp. BLCC-F211. Taxonomy (NCBI): domain Bacteria; kingdom Bacillati; phylum Cyanobacteriota; class Cyanophyceae; order Nostocales; family Hapalosiphonaceae; genus Pelatocladus; species Pelatocladus sp. BLCC-F211. Next base: position 24,212 of record NZ_JBHFLM010000224.1, read on the forward strand.
ATGTCCACTATTTTAAGCTATTGTAGACGCGCAGCGGCTTGCCATAGGCTACCGCCAAGAGGCCAAGGATTCGTAGAGTGTGCGTAAGTCCTACTAATATCAAAAAAAATCTTGCAAATTCCCGGTATAGGAGTAGAATATTTAGGATTTGATCACAGACACGCGATCGCTTCCATGTCTCAGCCACCTCGTCGTCGTTTTTCTACTATTGAACCTGAAGCTAAAGCACCTACCCTTAAGCGTCTACGCCAGCTTAGTCGCCTGCTAGATAAAGCCATTGTTATTCCCGGAACACGTGTTGGTATTGGTTTAGATCCGATTTTGGGACTAATACCCGTTGGTGGTGATTTTCTGGGTGTCATGCTTTCTGCTTACATTGTCCTAGAATCAGCACGCTTAGGTGTGCCAACAAGGACTTTAGGCAAAATGGTGTTTAATATCATTATTGATGGCTTGGTCGGTGCTGTCCCGGTACTGGGAGATTTGTTTGATTTTACTTGGACAGCAAATGAGCATAATGTCAAGCTTCTAGAAGAACATTTAAGGTTTCCTAGTCAAAATCAAAGTGCCGATAAGTGGTTTGTATTCGCGGTTTTGATTGGATTACTATTAGTTGCCATTGTATTAGTAGCCTTGCCTGTGATACTAATGAGACTGCTGTGGGGAGCCTTAACCGGTAGTTAAATGAGTTTTCACAAAAAGAATGAAAGATTGGTGGCAAGTTACTTTTCCCAAAGGGCAGCAAAGTATCACAATTTCTGATGCTAACGGCTACCCTGTACAAATTGCTTATGGGGAAATAGGCACTGGTAGACCGATAGTTTTTTTACACGGTCTGGGTAGCTGGAGTTATAATTGGCGTCACAGTATTCAGCCTTTATCGAAATACTTTCGGGTAATTTGTTTTGATGCTAAAGGTTATGGATTTTCCGAAAAACCATTGTTGCGAAGAGAACATAATGGTCATCAAGTCATTGAGTTAGAGCGAATAATTCAATCACTAAGTGATGAACCTGTGGCAATTGTGGCAGAATCTTTAGGTGGATTAGTTGCTCTGGCTCTGGCTCAAGAAAATCCGCAGTTAGTAGCACGCTTAGTAGTAGTAAATGTACCAATTTTTGCCGAAAGTCTTCCCCATTGGGGGATGTCATTGCTCGCCCAAACTCCATTAGAAGTCATACAAACCATAGATACATTAGGTTTGGCAAATTTACTAGCTCCACTGGTAAGAGAAGTAATGGCCATAGAACGGCGTCGGGTGTTGTTTGATCCATCTGTTTTAACAGATGAAGATGTTTACTGGATAACTTATCCATACACTGAACTCAGGGGTACTCTCACCAAAGTAGCTGAAGAGGTAAAGATCGCGATCAAGGAAATTGAAAACCTGAAAGCAAACAAACCCAATTTGTTGAGTAAAGTACAAAATAATCTTGGTTCTATCCACTGTCCGACATTAGTTTTGTGGGGAAAACAAGATAGTTGGTTTCCCGCTACTCACGGAGAAAAATTGCATCAACGCCTTCCTAATTCTAGATTACAAATTCTGGCTAACTGCTGTCATGATGCTTCCACGGGTGCTTCTAAAGTATTAAATGCAGCAATCCTAGAATTTTTGCAGGATACACAATTTTGGACTTCGGAAGAATAAAAGGGAACGGGGAACAGATAAAACCCATAAAAAAAGAGTGGGAGTCAGCATACCAGTCGCTTTTGACTCCCACCCAGACATTTACCACTGAAGAGAACAGGAATATGCATAAGCGTTGTTATTTGTTTAGGGGGCTAAGTGTGGAACAACAACGCCAATACATATTTAATTTCCTGGTGCAGTAAATGCCAAATCTGATAAATATTCTTAGTTGTTGGCTATGAATTGTTAGTTATTGACAAGTTATTTATAACTAACTAATGAATCCAGAAAATCAACTCTATCATCACATTTGTAAATAACTAACTAATTGGAATTTGATCAGGCAAGATTTTTATATATCATATGTAGATATATTGTTTTTTTGCCTGTAAATCATTCGGTAGAGGTATACCACATAAAAAATATTTTATTGTGGTACACCCTGATAACAACACCCTTGAAGTCGTTTATCTTGAATTCAATTTAACTGAATAAATCAGAGCTTGGTTGCCAGATTGGCAAGTTTTTCTACTTATAAAAAATCTGATTAAACGTTAGAAAATAGCAGTTAATTGCCAAATTAACCAGAAATATGTAGCCTTTTAAACATTATTTATAGTTATATATATAAACATTCCAACAGATATTTATGAATTTTATATTTTTTAGATAATTATCTGAGTTTTGAAAGATTTAGCTAATATTAGGGTGAGTGGTATGACCCTTCATGACCTATAGCCCTCATCTATTTTTTTACTATTTCAACTATGTAATTATGAACATCTTTGCCTCAATATTGTATTTTGGCAGAATGGCAATTATGTAATTAAATTCGATAGTATCTTATGTAAAAGACATATAATTTGCAATATAAATTATGATTTAATGTACAAAGAAAATCATAATTTATATTTTTTATATAACTATAGGAATCCAGTTTGATTTATAAACTTAAGTAAGTCGGCACAAATGTAGAGACGCTTCAAACAGCACGTCTCTACTAAGGATTGGGGAGCATCCCAATTTTTGAAAAATACCTGGTGGCGACTAGAAGTCGCGGCTACACAAACATAGCCACCCTACGCAGGCTACTATGAGTCTGCGTCTGCGGGGATTTTAAACATTTGGGATGCTCCCTATCCGTGAGCATCAAAGCCTTGGACAACAAAGGTCAAAATCTAAATTTCGGATAAATCTAATGGGTAGCTTTATCCATAAATTAACTGACAGTTCACAGCCCAAAAATTTACTCGCGCAGAAGTGAAGACAAAGAAGTCTGTTTACGAAGATCCATCATGCTAGCCAAAGAGTCTTTGTCATCTTTGTTAAAGTCTGCTTCTGGTGGTAAAACAGTAACTACAGCTTTTGCTGCTTCTGAAGATGTATGAGAAGATTGGGGTGCTGGTGGTAAAAACACTGGTAAATTCTTACTAGGGGATGGTTCTAGCCGCTTTTGATGACGTTGTTTCAAGCGTGATTGAACCCGATGAGAATTTTCTTGAATTTTCTGCTGTGTCAGACGGTTAAGCAAAAGAAAAACGATCAAGCATCCACCAGCGCAACTTATGGCGATCGCTGCTATCATCTGCAAAGAAACAGGACTATAGGATACTTTTGTGATTTGAGGGGTTGTAGTTATAGGTAATTCTGTTTCAATCTGTAGAAATTCTGCTTCTTCACGTTCTACACGTCCCACGTAACCGAGACTATACACAGCTACAGCAGCAGCACTGATCAAAGCTAGCAACACTCCTGCAATTACTAACCAAGGGTGTTGAACTAACAAATTTATCAGAGAGTTTTTGCTTGTTTGTAGTGCAGATCCAGTTTTTACAGCTTCATTTATGGGTGCTTTTGCCTCCAATGGCTGCTGTACATTTTGAGTATTTTCCATGACTACTTTCAAATGTGTACCCCTCTTGTCAATAATTGTACTGGAGGAGTCAGCCATTACGTATCCGTGGCAAAAGTTCGGATTTTAGTAGCCTTTTTATAAAGAATAAGACTACTTAAACCGAATTTTTGACAAAGTTTCAGTATTTTTTACTACTGTATACCATAATGGTAAAATCACTACTTAGATTCTGCTACTTCTACAGGAGAGTATCTTTCAACAGCTAGTTGAATTAGTTGATCAACCAGTTCAGGAAAAGAAACACCACTGTGTTGCCAAAGTAGAGGATACATACTTGTAGCCGTAAAGCCAGGTAGGGTATTAATTTCGTTAATTAATACTTCGCCTGTTGCTTCTACGTAGAAAAAGTCTACTCTTGCCAACCCCGCAGCATCAACAGCAGCAAAAGCTTGTAAAGCCATTTCTTGAATTTGCTGAGTGACAGCATTTGGTACTGCTGCGGGAATAACTAAATCTGCTTTCCCTTCTGTATATTTAGTTTCATAGTCATAAAAATCGCTCTTATAAGTAATTTCACCTACTACTGAAGCTTTTGGTTGATCGTTTCCTAAGACAGCACATTCTAATTCTCTGGCAACGACTCCTGCTTCTACAATAATTCGACGATCATAACTAGCAGCATTATCCAAGGCAGTTTCTAATTCTTGACGCGATCGCACTTTGGCAATTCCCACCGATGAACCTAAATTCGCAGGTTTAATAAAACAGGGATAACCCAAACTCAACTCAATTTCATCACATATTTTTGGGAAAACACAAGGATTTGACCAAATTTGGGAACGGTTGACTGCTTTGTATTTAACTTGCGGTAATCCAGCTTGGGCAAAAACCATTTTCATGGCTATTTTATCCATTCCCAGCGCTGAACCTAACACCCCAGAACCCACAAAAGGCACTTGCATCAAAGTTAGCAATCCTTGTAATGTACCATCTTCGCCGTTGGGGCCATGGAGAATGGGAAACCAGACATCTACTTCCCCAACTTGCGAGGGAGATTGCCAACGACTGAGAGAATGGGAACTAGCGCTCACTAATTGATTACCAGTTTCAGAGTTTGGTAATGACAGTGGCTTTCCTGATGCTAAGACTTGTTGTGGTGCATCTCCTGCTAGCCAACGTCCATCTTTTTGAATGTAAAAAGGCAAGATTTCGTATTTACTAGTATTTTCTCCTGTACTCAAAGCTTTAGCGATCGCCCGTGCTGAGGTGATCGACACCTCATGTTCTCCGGAACATCCACCAAACAGCAACCCTAAGCGTAATTTTGTCATTTGAAGATACCTCTACACTTCAAATGCAGATAGCGTAACATAACCTGTCAATTGCGGAACTTATTTCAAGTGGAAGCCAATCGCACTATTTTATATTGTGTCCGCTTGAACACTTATATTATTCGCCCTTGTCGGTAATCGGTAATTGGTAATAGGAAAACCAATGATCAACAGCAAAGCATAATATCAATACAAAGGTTCTACGCGGATAGCTTTTATGATTGCATCCGCATCCGTAGCACTCTGATCTAATTTAGGAACCACAGCTACCTTTATTACTTGACAGTCTATTGCTCCTTCTATACCTATATGTCTATAAATATAATCTCCTACTCTCGGCACAACCCCAAATCTAGCTCTATACTGACCAATGGGATTAGCGTTTGTTTCATCTGTTTGATCGTAAATAAAAACTGCTAAGTCAAACATTTTGCTTCTTCCTTCGCACTAAAATTTTTGCCGCAGTCGTTGCACCAATATCTTTGTTTGTCTGTCTACTTGCCAGTAGCTTTAATGCTGTTACTATTGCAGCTACAACACGTCACCCCTACACACCTTGATTGTATCTGTGTACCTACAGCCCTGATTTTTCCATGCTTCCTGTGCTGCTTATTGTAGCTACAGCAATTTAGGCGCAAGTATAGATGCCAAATGGAGCTAATTCGATAAGATATGGCACATTACTAGATTATAAATATTAAAGTAAATCACTAAGTATTTGGGTCAGCATTGTTCCAGTCTGAGTTAATGGCTTAGAACTCTAAATAAAGTACAGCATGATTACCAGGCGATCGCAATCCCACTCCTTCACGCATTTGATCAATCGCCCAGCACGAACAAGATAATACGCCTTGATTGATGGATGTATTGAGTTAAGCCCACAATCATTTGTAGAGACGCAAAATTTTGCGTCTCTACTCTACATTTTGTCAAAACACCAAAACAATCTTACCCGTCGTCGAACCAGATTCAATTAACTGGTGCGCTTTTGCTGCTGACGCTAACGGTAACTCATGACTGACATGAATCTTCAACTTACCCGCATCAATATATTTAGCACACTCTGCTAAGATTTCTGCTTGGTGATGCTGTGCTTCCACCATCCCTTGCAACATTGGTGTGAGCATTAATTCTAAACCAATGCGGAGATTCCGGTTTCTCGCAGTTCTCCAAACTGTATTGGCATTTGGTTCTAAAATCGTCACGATATCACCATACATCCGCACAGCTGGGAAGGTTTGGTGAAAAGTTTCTCCACCCACAGTATCAAAAGCCAAGTCTACACCTTCGCCACCAGTCCAATCTAAAGCTGCTTGGACAAAATCTGTTTTTTTATAGAAAATCGGATAATCTGCACCGATTTGTTTGACAAAATCTGCTTTTTCTTGAGAACTGACTGTTGTGCAGACATCTGCACCTTTAAGTTTAGCTAGCTGAATAGCTACATGGCCAACACCACCAGCACCAGCATGAATTAAGACGCGATCGCCTGGTTCTAACCTTCCCCGTTCATATAAAGCTTCCCAAGCAGTAATTAATACTAAAGGTGCGGCGGCGGCGACTGCAAACGAGACAGATTTAGGTTTGTGGGCAGCAAAACGCTCATCTATCGTAGTATATTCAGCATAATTACCTTGGTGTCCTCCTAAACCACCATTGCAAAAATATACTTCATCACCAACGCTGAAATTTTTGACACCAGCACCGACTGCTTCAACTACACCCGCACCATCACACCCTAAAACAGCAGGCATTTGATCGGGGTAGAAAGTACCACGTTTGCGAAGTTTAGTATCAATAGGGTTAACACCAGCGGCTCTTAAGTGTATCAAAAGTTCAGTTTCACCAACAGGAACACCAGGATTTGTCACATCTTGTAGTTGCAGAACTTCAGGATTTCCGGGTGCTGTCATTAATACTGCTTTCATGACTTGTTCCGATACTTTTTTGCTAACTAATGCTAACAAATACATAAGTTAAGATTGTCTCTTAACCAAGGCGTATCAACATTAAAACTTATAAATTAAACTTTTATTAACACTATAGATTTTATGACTTTTCTTATGCTATTAAAATATGCCCCATTGAAATCATACAAAAGTCAGAAATCGACTTTAGTTTCATCGAAATGAAACCAATCCAAAATTTCTCCATACGTAAATTCCAGGTATATGTGTGGAATCAATTCTGTAAATACCCTATAAAGATTGAGTTTTGGGCTTCTATGTATGAGTTAACGGATCTAAATTAACCATTACTTTGATGACCTTATAAAGTACTTATAAATGAGTAAATAAAATATACTTCTCTTCCTAAAGACACATATTTTTAAGTGATGCAATTTCAGTTTTATTTTTGTGTGAATATTTAAATGTTAATAGTACAACCGATGCAATCTATACACAAATCAAACGCTTAGTCAAACATGATTTCTAACAGCAGAATGTCATACTGCACTTTGTTAACAGATGAGAGTATAGAAGGAAAATTGTTATGACCTTGAACAGACTGGTTGATTCAGGACAACCTCTGCCAACACCCGACGTGCAGAGAACAACTTTCTCATTGGATGCAGTTGCTCGATTCGTTTGCAATACGTGGGAAGAAATCCTGGCTGCTCAGTCAGAGAGTCAGTTCGACGCGATCGTCATTGGCTCAGGTATGTATGGTGCATACACCGCTACCAAGCTATTCGAGTTTGGTCGCCGGACGGCAAATCCAGACCAAGCCCCACGAGTTTTGGTTTTAGAGTCTGGTCCATTTCTGATTAGCGAACATGTTCAAAATCTAACTCGTGTAGGCGATATCGGTTCGCTTGTGCAAGAAAACTTAGTTGATCCAGGTCAAGTGCAGGGTTCTTCTTTTGTCCAACACCATCGCTGTATAGGTGGCAAATCACTCTTCTGGGGAGGATGGACACCACGTCTACTCGATACAGATGTTGAGAAAGTCGATGCAGATGGAGCTAATCTCTGGCCCGACGATGTTCGAGAGTATCTATTCCGCAAAGCTCAACCAGATGGGTCTGTGTTTGATGGGTATGAGTTCATTGAGCGAGAAATCGGTGCTTATCCTGTCCAAGACTTCATCAATGGCTCTTTGTATGATGCCTTGTTCAAAAGTGGCAAGGACATTATTGAAAAGCGGCGTGTCCCATCTCTCAAAGCAGTAGTGCCACCGCCAATCGCCGTGCAGGGTGAGTCACCGGTTTCAGGCTTGTTCAGTATTGATAAGTTCAGCAGCCTGCCCTTATTACTCGACTCCATCCGCGAAGCCAAAGAGAAACCAGATCAATCAAGTAAGCTATTCCTGGTTCCTTACGCTGAAGTTATCAAACTAGAAACAGTCAATGGCATTGTCACCCAGGTTGTGATTGCTCTGCTCGATCCGTCCGCACCAAAGGATAAGAGCAAAGCTCGTGTCGTGAGGTTGAATCTCAAGCCCAGCGCTATAGTGATCATCGCTGGCAATACTATCAACTCCACACGCCTAGCTTTAAATTCCTTCCCTCGTCCCCCTCAGTTAGCACCTGGTGGAGAGTTGATGGGACGAAATCTCATGTCCCACGTTCGCGGTAACTTTGTCTGGAGAGTCTCCCGAAATTCTCTAGGACTCTCAGCAACTGATACCACTTTGAGAACTGCCGCGTTACATGTTCAAGGTTCAACCCAGACATCACAGGGACCAGGGCAATTCCATTTTCAATTTTATGCTGCTCCCAATGTGAATACAGGAGCCTTCCGTGGTGCCGCTAACAATCCAGAAGAGTTTCTGTACCGGATGGTACCCAATTTAGATGATGTGCAATCGATTCTCGAAGCTCAGGAAGGGCTAGGAGATAGAGTTGTTATCGGCATTCGCACCTGTGGAGAAACTTTTGGCGACAGAACCAGCCCCATTGGTAGCAACAATAACGTCAGTTGGATGAGTGTTAATCCTTTCGGCGGCAATGGCGATGATGTGTACTTTGAGAACGGTCAGCCCCTGCGGATACCTAAAGCCTTTGTAAATTTAGTTGAAACACCTGATGATAAAGCTGTTCGAGTGGCTCAAGCTCAAGCAGCTTTTGCCTTTATTGAGGCGTTAGCTAACCAGCCCCCAGGCAGTGCAAGCAGTGGCGATCCTAACGCTCCGATTCATTTCTTTAGTGGGGGCGAAGATCCATCTGGAACTACCTATCATGAATCTGGCACCCTCTGGATGGGCACTGACTACACTAAATCCGTCACAGATGCTAATGGGCGTTTCCACCACGTCTCTAATGCCTACTGCGTAGATCAGTCCATTTTCCCCACTGTTGGTTCTGCAAATCCCGTACCCACAGGACTAACCCTATCCCGTAAGATTGCACGCTCAATTATTGAACGCTATACCTCACAGGATGTTAGCAGCGAAGGAGGCTTTGAAACCCTTTATCGCGGCAACTTCAAAGCAGATGGCTGGGAAATTGTCGGTTCAGGTAGCCAAAACTTCTTCGATGTCCAAAATCAGAGTGTCCCAGTGCTGGGTACAGGTGTTGGTAATAAGAACGTCGGGCTTGGCGTTCTCTGGTTTACTCAGAAAAAATTCAAAAATTTCATCCTGAAGTTGGAGTGGAAAGCCTTCGACATCGAAGCCAACTCTGGTATTTTCTTGCGAATGCCAGAACCCAAGGTTCTTGATGATAGCTTTTATCACTCCAGCACCGAAATCCAAATTGACGAGCGCGGTTACGACTTTGCCAATAACATCTACGGTAGCCCCTTACACAAAACAGGTGCAGTTTACGAAGTTTTCGCCGCTCAAAGATGGGCTGCCAAGGTATTAAGCCCCCGCAACTCTGGTAATCCTGGCTACTGGAACAGCTATGAAATCAGAGTGGAGGGTAATGAGATTGAGGTCAAACTCAATAACCAATTGGTCAGTGCAGGAACTTTCTCCGAACTTCTGAACTTTGCTGACCCCAGTAACGGTAAGAAAAAGCGTTCAGAAGGTTTCATTGGTTTGCAGTGCCATACCGAGGTCGTTCAGTTCCGGAATATTCGGATTAAGGAACTGTAACCCCAAACGTAGTCAAAACCAAAACTAGGAGATAAATAACCATGAGTAACGACATCGCAGTGCAGCAAGATCAACTAATCGAGAAATGTATTGAAATTGCGTTAACGTCTCTCGGTGAGAACGAAGTCATCTTGGAAATCCGTCGAGCGCAGCCGGATTTCGGCAGGAACTACACAGTTGTTTATAAAGTTTATTTGGCGACTTTGGATGCCACTGGAATAAATCCAACGAACAAACGGTGTGTGGTAGTTGGCATACCCATTTCCGATATCGAATCAGGGAGTTTACAACCGCACAGGAGTTGTGATTCGGTACAAGACCTCTGAAACGCCATCGCCCAGTAAGCACGGAATCGGAATCTTAGTTTTTTAAGAGGTAAACAATGCCACTAGACCTCAACTCAAATAAAAGACCAATCGACAAGAACGACAGCCAGTATCAAGATGTTCTTGAAGACTTGCAAGGTAATATTCTCAAGTCACATGGCAGAGAAGAATCTCTACACATTTTCTTAACTTTCCCCGACCCCAGGAGAGAGCCGCAAAAAACTGTTGCACTCAGGCAATTGATTGCTCAACTCGCCACTCAGGATATTAAATCAGCCAAGAAGCAGTTAGATGATGCCGATGCCTGGAGAAATAATAAAATTGATGGTGGTATATTTGTACACTTCTGTTTATCTTCTTCGGGGTACGAAAAGCTGGGTTTTCTTGATTCTAATCAACCGAAGGGTAGCAATCTTCAAAAACGACGAGAAGCTAACCCTGAACAACTTAATGATGACTACGCTCAAGTCTTTCAACTGGGTATGAAGCGGCGGCAGTACGCACTTATCGATCCCCCATTTAGCGCTTGGGAGACTGCATATCAAAGGGATATTGATGCATTAATAATCATCGCAGCAGATAAGCTGACAGATGTTAAGAACAAAGAATCAGAAATTACTGACAAGCTGAGGGGTATTGCTACGGTTGCCACTGTCGAGCGAGGTACTATAATACGTCGCAAATTTAACAATCAGAACGAAGATCCTGTTGTTGAGCATTTTGGCTTTACAGATGGTGTTGGCAACCCACTTTTTCTCAAGCAAGATTTAGAGCGGGAAAAAAGCGAAACCGCAAAAAGACTTTTCAGCGCTCCCCTCAATCTTGTCCTGGTTCCAGATCCCTTAGGTACTCCCAATGTGAGCTTTGGCAGTTTTCTAATCTTTCGCAAACTTGAGCAAAATGTTCAAGGATTTAAGAAGGCGGAACTAGAGTTGAGCAAAGAATTGAGAGTTTCCCGCGAACTGGCTGGAGCAATGGCAGTGGGACGTTTTGAAGATGGCACTCCACTTGTTCTTCAGGGGAATGACGGGAGTACAAACTTAAATGACTTTGATTATTCTGGCGACCCTGTGGGGCTAAAATGCCCATTCCAGGCGCATCTTCGCACGACCAATCCCCGATTGGAATCGGTCAGAGCAGGTGGACCTTTTGCTCAGAGCGAAGAACAGGAGCTTGGACATCGCATTACACGGCGCGGAGTCACTTATGGTGGACCACTCAGCGACTTTAGCAACCTCGATAAACTACCTACAGCTGGGGTTGGGTTGCTATTCATGTGTTACCAGTCTGATATTTGGGAACAATTTGAGTTTATTCAACGGTTCTGGTCCAACAATCCCGTATTCCTTGAACCCGCTATGTCCCAATCCCGCAACGTACAAAATAATAATTACGACAGAACCGGATTGGATGCAGTCAGCGGTCAAAGCCTACCTGGTCAACGAGATCCGGTGGTTCAAGAAGAGGCGCAGCCGCCGAAAAACTGGTTAAAACAGCGGGATCAACCTACCACGAAAGCCGATGTCAAATTTGCAAACTTTGTCAAGCTCAAGGGGGGAGAGTACTTTTTCTCGCCGAGTATCAGTTTTCTGAAGAATTTGCCCAACCTACCTCAAAATTTCCCCACACCGCCAGTTGAAGAACCCGTACCTAGCAAAACATACGTTGTGCGACAAGGTGACGATTTATCAAAGATATCTCAGAGAGCTTACGGTGAGGAAAGATTCTCCACATTAATCTATGACGCTAACAGAAATGTGATTGGATCTGACCCTGGCTCGCTCTTTCCTGGGCAGATACTTTACATTCCAATACTCCCAACAAACACTAGACCCATACCAGGTGAAGAATATATTGTGCTACCAGGTGACTATCTATTTTTGATAGCCGAGAGAGCTTACGGAGATGGCAATAGGTTCGATGTCATCTACGAGGCTAATCGAGATGTGATTGGACCCGACCCAACCGTGCTTGTTTCTGGGCAACGACTTCGCATTCCAATACTGAGGTAGTGTTACTGAAGCTGCTACTAAGTACGTGCGACGTCAAGCGATCGCTCAAGTATGATGGTTGATAAGGGTGTGATCGCCTGCTCTTGTAGGGTGCGTTAACGAAGTGAGTATAACGCACCACATCAACCGATAACTTAACTTTTGACCAATGATTGTATACCAGTATTAAGTATAAACGTCAACAGCAAGCTTTAAGCGATCGCATAGATAAGCTCAAAACAGATCCAAAAAAACAGAGGAAACCTTTAGTTGACAAGCTCAAGGGATATCGTAGTATTAGGGCTGTAGGTCAACGTTACAGAATCATAAAGTTGAATTTGAAAAAGTGGTGGTTTTGGTAGTTGGCCTAGGACTACCAAAAGAGGGTGATAAAGGCGATATTTACACACTCATACAGAAATTGTTAGAAGAGTGAGAGAAGTAAGATTTCAAACATCTATCTATAGAAATAGATTTATCAAAAGTAAGAAACTTCTGAGATATGTTATCAGTCTGATGATTCACATTCTCCGAAAATTCTCTTATGTCAGAACAAGCTCAAGGTATTCCGGGAATACCTGATCTTACGCATCCTACCGAACTGATCCAGTTTGGAAATCATATCCTCAAAGGTTCGCTATTATTAGTACTTTTAGTTATTGCTTTGGGAATTGCGATCGCTCTGCTCAACTTCTCCCTGCGTCGTAATCAATCAGAACAGGCAAATTTTATTGATGAATGGGCAATTCGCTATTCACAAATTTTATCAGGATTACCACACTTAACTCTAATTTTAATTTTATTAATCGGAGGATTTTTTCTTTGCTCAACTTTGAGTAACAGATATCACCATTGGGAACAAGCAAAAGTAGCACAAGTAGCAGAAAGTGTTGCTGGTGACAGGCTAGAACAAATCGCACCACAAATACGTTATGTAGTGCAAGTACCCTACAGTTACACCACGCAAGTTAACGGCAAAATTGTTAAAGTCAATGAGACGCGAGAAGAAAATCGCTACCTGACGCTAGCTGGTTCGCAAATTCAAGTCAAAATTGATCAAACTCCTGATGTGCAAAATCGCCGTGCTACATATCGCGTAGACTATACAGCAGACTATAAAGTAGTTAATCAACTCAAAGATATTGATAGTTTTTTCTTTGAAACACCACCACCTAACGGTTATTCGCTGCTTTCCAGCTATAAAGTAGAGCGTGACGGTAATAGACTGCAACAAACTAATCCAGGTGACTATGGTTTTCCCTTCCGTCTTCAAGCAGGGGAAGAAACCAGCTTTCGAGTTACCTATAAAACTCAAGGGGGGTCACGCTGGGTTTATAGTGCTAATGGACAGTTACTCCAAAATTTTCGCTTGGTAGCCACTGCTAACTTTCCAGGGGCTGATTTTGCTAGTGGTATTGTACCAACGGAAATTGCAGGCGAAGGACAAAGTACCCGCTTTACTTGGGTATTTGACGATAATGTTTCTGTGAGAAACCCATTTGGCGTGTTTACAAATACTAACCCTGTTCGTAATACAGGTGTGCTTCCCCGCCTATTATTGCTAGCGCCAGCAATATTCTTATGGTGGATGTTATTGCTATATTTATCTATTCCTATAAATTTAAAAAACATCGCTGTTGCTGGTGGTATATTCTTTGCCTGTCTACTGGCTTTGACTTACACTAGTCGTGTCATGAGTCCCCAATTTGCTTGGACTTTGATTTCTCTAGTTTTACTAGTATTAACTTGGGGACTGGGTACAAATGTTCGGACTTCCTTGGCTGCGGTGATTTGTACTATTGCTGGCGCTGTGCTACCCGTATTTGGATTGTTAGTATCGTACAGTGGACTAACCCTCAGTTTAGCTGGTTTTCTTTCCGCAGTTTGGTTAGCGGTTCGTCACTGGTTTAGCTGGTACAGACTACAACCACAAGATCATCAATGACAATTAATTTATATATTTACCTCATCATCCCACCGACTTACTTACTTCTGTCAAAGTCATTGACCCTTTTAGATTCTAGATTTTGAATCTTCAATCCAAAATCTAAAATCTAAAATTTGGTCAGCTTTTATGATTTGAATGAGAAAGCTAGGATCGAGATAATGGTTGAGGGTAATTTGGAACGTGTTTTGTCAAGCGTTCTTGTCCTAGATACCATTTTACCTTGGTGAAATTTCTCTATTTTCGTTGGTAAATTGGTATCAATTTTTATTTTTTGCAAAAAACATCTAAATTTATGACCTACGATTACGATCTGTTTGTCATTGGTGCTGGTTCTGGAGGATTAGCAGCTTCTAAGCGTGCTGCTAGCTACGGAGCAAAAGTGGCGATCGCCGAAGAAAGTTTAGTCGGCGGTACTTGTGTGATTCGTGGCTGCATTCCCAAAAAATTAATGGTCTATAGTTCCCATTTTCCGGCATTATTCCATGATGCAGCAGGCTACGGCTGGAAGGTAGGCGAAGCAGAATTAAACTGGCAATATTTTATTACAACTATTGATAAGGAAGTCAAACGACTTTCCCAACTACATATTGGTTTCTTGGAAAAAGCTGGGGTAGAACTGATTCCCAGTCATGCTAATCTTTTAGACCCGCACACTATCGAAGTTGATGGGCGTAAAGTCACCGCCGATAAAATTTTAATTGCTGTTGGTGGTCGTCCCATCAAACCTGATTTACCGGGGATGGAATATGGTATCACTTCCAACGAAATATTTCATCTCCAAGAAAAACCTAAGCACATAGTGATTATTGGTGCTGGTTATATTGGCACAGAGTTTGCTTGCATTATGCGTGGTTTGGGATGCGAAGTCACCCAAATTGTCCGTAAAGACCTCATCCTCAACGGTTTTGATGAAGACATTCGTACCAATATTCAAGAAGGGATGACCAACCACGGGATTAAAATCATCCAAAATCATGTAGCGGAAGCAGTGGAAAAAGTCCCGGAAGGTTACAAAATTAATTTGTCTGGAAATCAAGCAGAATCTGTAATTGCTGATGTGTTTTTGGTAGCAACTGGTCGCGCCCCCAATATCGAAGGGTTAGGTTTGGAACAGGCTGGAGTAGAAACATGTTGTGGTGCGATCGAAGGTCCCGGATATAGCACAACAGATGCGATCACTGTGAACGAATACAGTCAAACTTCGCAAGAAAATATTTTTGCCGTCGGTGATGTTACTGATCGGATGAATTTAACTCCTGTCGCCATTGGTGAAGGGCGAGCATTTGCAGATAGTGAATTTGGTGGTCATCGCCGGGTATTTAGTCACGAAAATGTCCCGACTGCTGTGTTTTCTACACCTGAAGCAGCAACAGTTGGGATCACAGAAACCCAAGCCTGCGAAAAGCTAGGAGACGATGGAGTCAAAATATACCGTACTCGTTTCCGTCCTTTATTTCACAGTTTAACGGGCGCTCAAGAAAGAACCATGATGAAATTGGTAGTAGATGCTAAAACTGACAAAGTTTTAGGCGCCCACATGGTAGGAGAAAATGCAGGTGAGATAATTCAAGGTGTGGCGATCGCTGTTAACATGGGCGCAACCAAAAAAGATTTTGACGCCACCGTTGGTATTCATCCCACAGCAGCTGAAGAATTTGTCACAATGCGGTAATTGTTAGTTTATTGGGCATGAATCAGTTATCAGTTATCAGTGATCAAATTAAACTGGTAACTGTTAACTGTTAACTGATAACTGAGAAGTTGTCCCCCTTCCAATTCCCACAAAAGCTTGATGGTGAACCAGTTTATCTATCTTCATGGTTTTGCTTCTAGTCCTCATTCTGCCAAAGCTCGCTACATACGCGATCGCTTTGCCGAATGCAAAATCAAGGTGAAAATTCCTGATTTTAATTGTGACGATTTTTCTCACTTGACAATTAGTCGCCAAATTCATCAAGTCGGGTCAATAATATTAGCAGATGGTAAACAGGATATAGAACCATCTTCGTCTCAAGCTGCACCAGTAATTCTCATTGGTTCGAGTTTAGGTGGTTTAACAGCTGCCTACATAGCACAGCAATACCCCCAGGTGCAGCGACTCGTTTTACTAGCACCCGCCTTTGGTTTTTTATCTCACTGGCTACCCCAGTTAGGAGATACACAAGTTCAGCTTTGGCAACAACAAAAGTATTTAATGGTTTATCACTATGGCGAAGAGCGATCGCTACCTTTAAGTTATGATTTCATCACAGATGCGACTCAATATCAAGAAGAAGTATTACAGCACCCTATCCCGACTCTCATCCTGCATGGAAAAAATGATGAGGTTATCCCAATTCAAGCCAGTCGTGATTTTGCCAAATTACGTCCTTGGGTAGAGTTAGTGGAATTAGACAGTGATCACGCCTTAGCTAATGTCCTAGCCGAAATTTGGCAGTCAATCCGGCGATTTTGCAACTTACCCTGAAGTGAGTTTGCTTATGTATGCCATATTGGCAAGTATTTCGAGTTTACCTGTAGTAGAGGTTAAGTAGAAATAAATAAAATTTTTAAATTATAGTTATGAAGCTGCACAATTAGTTATAAAACAAACTCAAAATCCCGCATTCGATCAGTCTTCGTAATTTACTTGCATCTGAACCAACTCACTCTCACCCACAAAACGCAGCTCAAAAACTCAATCGACAATTCAAGGCTAACAGCAATCTTGTCAGGAAAATTTGGTGATAGTTAAGAATAACAGTAGGAATTTCTTAAGAAAATACCCATGTGTTGAATCGATTCCAAACTGCTTTCCAGACTTCAAATCTCAACAAGCTCAATAAATCAGTCTAGTATCTACATCACTGCCTAAGCGGCGTACTATGGAAACCGTTTGTGGTAAAACACCCACTAATAATGCAAATGCTTCATCTGGCAAATTTTCCACCATCTCAAGTGGAAAATATTGTTCAAATTGATCAAGAATCTTTTGAACTCGCTGACTAGGAACAGGGTTTTCTGTAATCTGTTTAATGAGCCGAATCCACTGTCGCCTAATTAAATAAGCCTTCTGTCGCTCTTCATTTGTTTCAGGAGTTAATAAAGATAAATTTCCTATTGGTAATACTTTTTGACAATCACAATCATAATCGCCACCTACAGCTGCTCCTGGACCAGCAAACTCTGTATGGTAGCGTTTAAACAGTATCAAACCATTTCGTCTTCGGCTATTAACAATGAAAACTTTTCTACTCAACAATTGTGTAAGGATATCCGAGCCACAGGATTGCTCAGTTCCATCTCGCATGACAATATAGTCAAGAAAACTTGTGTCCGGGTAATAAGTGGATACCATAGCAGTCTGATAGCGTTGGTTTCTTGCGCTATCCATCTTCTTTCAAAACGAGGATGAATTGGGGACTAGTTTGTACCTAAATATAGATAGATTGCTATTAAATCAAAGTTTTTATTTTGATGTTAACAAGATGCTTTTGCTCAATCTAACTTAAACGATGAACATTAATAGAGGTTGTTGTGTAACTGGTTATTCATATTTTATGAGATTTAACATTGATTTGTCTGCTATTACTGGTATCTTTTTTTAAAGTTTCTATAAAGATGAAGATTTTTAATACAAAGTTATTATGAGGAATTGACAGGTTACTGCTCGTATTTTTACTGAATATATTTAAACAATAATCTGTTTTGTATAGCACTCATAAAATTCTATCCTTTTAGACATATCATTTTGTCTGATGACAGAATTTAAATAACTTTAAATGCTAAAAAACCAAAATATTTGGATTTACATATTCGTAATTCTATATTAACAAGTTTCTGTAAATAATCTAACAACTAATATAAAATTTATATTTTTCAAAGCAAATTTTAGCAGAAATAAACCGCTAAAACTATAACTGAAATCGAACTTCAAAAGAATGTTTAATTATTTTAATAAAACTTAATTATTATGATCAAAACAAAAATTAATTTTAATTAATTTTTATTACTGTGAGTAATGGAATAGTTAGCTAGGGAAGTTTTCCTAAGCTTAGTAATGAATTAATTTTAATTATTCAACTAAGGATTTGAGTCTAAACGAAAACATATAATTAATATCATTTAACTTTTTTGATTATACAAATACATCGGTAGGACTGTAGAACTATAAGCCCCTACAAAAATTCAAATTATATTAAAATTTTTGTGAAACACTATAACAAGCACAAAGCTTTTTTACACCCTTTTTTAGGAATGATAAAGTTAAGTTGAAAATGATCACTCCTTGGAACCAACACTTGTTATAACCCTTATCAAATCGAGATTTTTAATTTAGAGTGTTTCTTCAATTCATAACGAAGAAATTTAAATCTTTTGAATGCGTGACTTCCCTCTTGTGGGGCGCTCATCAATTAAAAATTAGCTAGTGGAGTTGAGTACAAGATGTTTATGCAATAGTATCTGCCGCGAGTTTTTCAAAAATAATATATTCCAATTAGACTCCACTTTATGCACTCGATATCCGAACTTGAGATAGAGTTGTCGTGCCTGGTGATTATTTTCCAGAACATGGAGATATAAATCTTCAAATCCCCATTCTCGAACAAATTTTTCACTAGCTTGAAGTAATTGAGAAGCTGCGCCCAGTCTACGATACTTTGAGGAAACTGCTAAATTAGACAGGTAAGGCAAACTTCTGCCAACCTCTGTCCAAGAATCACTGTAGCGCACACCTACCTCCAAAGTACCGACTAAGTTATTAGCTGTATTGGCTGCCGTGTCAACAGCAACTAAACAGACATGGTGGGATGTAGATGATACAAGTCGATGTCTTAAATCTTCATATATACCTAAGCGTAGCAAAGGAAATGCCCATGCCCAAAAACCATTTTGGGAGTGAAAGCTTTCAGCAATAATTTGAGCAACGCTTGTCAAATCAGCAGGTGTAGCTGCACGAACTTGAAATCGACAGGAAGCTTGTTCAGCAGATGCTGCTGTGACAGGTGGTTGATGGGATTGTTGGAAAAACCAGGGTGTCAAGGCTAATTATGTGGTGAATTGATTGAATAAAAATCTTTTCAAATATCCTAAAACACCATTTAAACCATGTGAAAACTTAAAATAACTGGTGTTTGGGATAGGGGATAGGAGATAGGGGATAGGGGATAGGGGATAGGAGATAGGGGATAGGGGATAGGGGATAGGGGATTGGAACAATAATCAATACAATATCCTAATTATCTTTCCCCTGTTCCCTGTTCCCTGTTCCCTGTTCCCTGTTCCCTGTTCCCTGTTCCCTGTTCCCATTTTCCTATCCCTGATCTCTCTTCTCTATTCTTTTACCACTTGTCTAGCACATAATTCTAATGGCTAAATGTAAATAACTATTTGTCTAATAGTATACTTTGCTCTTGAATCTTAGTTATTGTGAGATTGTTGGCTAGAAAATGACTGTTATAAATAAAATTTACCCAAAAGTGTTAGTGTCAATGCTAAGGCGGGAAAAATTAATATGCAGCTTCAGTTGGATTGTTCAATCAGCCTGGATTGCTGTACATGGTATAGAACAGTTCTCGTCGGAGGTGAGCAGAGATTTGGCTAGCAAACACAAATTCTGTCAGACTAACACTCAGAATCAAATTAATTGGGGTGTACCAAAGCAAACAGTAATCGGCATAATTTTATAGAGACAGATGGCTGTAAATAAATCCTCTTCCAGTCAGCAGTCATATGGGCAAACGGCTTATGGAGTCGAAATGCTCTGCTCTTACCTGAGTCAGTTTCATCCTTATCTGATCAGATTATTGTTTATCCGACTGCCTTTGCAGCAGGAAAGCGGTGCATGAAATCCCAAGCAAACAGTAAGCCTAAAATTTTGGTTGTCGATGACGAACCCGACAATTTAGATTTGCTTTATCGCACCTTCTATCGCGATTACAAGGTGTTGAGAGCAGGTTCTGGACCAGCTGCATTGGAGCTGTTGGCGCAGGAAGGTGATGTTTCAGTAATTATCTCTGATCAGCGAATGCCGATGATGAGTGGTACTGAATTTTTAAGCCTGACAGCAACTCAGTATCCAGACATCATCCGGATAATTTTGACGGGCTACACCGATGTTGAAGACCTGGTAGACGCGATTAACTCTGGTAAGGTATTTAAATATGTCACCAAACCTTGGGAAGCAGAGGAACTCAAAGCAGTAGTACGCCAAGCCTTGGATACTCACAATGTCCTCAAGGCCCGTACTCGCGAACTAACCCGTACACTTCGCCAAGAATCGCTGCTGAACACTGTCACCAATACGATTCGTAGCGCTTTAGATTATCGGCAAATTTTGCAAACAATTGTTGATACTGTAGGACACATGTTAGAGGTAGATGTTTGCCTCTTGCGTCCTTTCCAAGAAAATCAATTAGTTGATGAAGGGTTTATTTATCAGAAGCCAGTAGAGAAAGACGCGGGGACAGGGGGACAGGGGGACAAGGGAGACACGGAGAATACAGATGAAATACTCTTTGCTCTCCCTTGTCTTTCGCTCACCGCGTCTTCTGAAGAGTCACTGCGTCTTAGTGTCACTGCGTCTTCAGAAACTCCATCACCTCTCCTATCTCAGACAATTTGGGAAACTCGTGAAGTACAAATAATTCATGATGTAGCTAGCGATGAACGTATTCAAGGGGATATTTTTGAGTTGCGATCGCGTGCTGCTGCTTTTATTGAAGCCAATATTTGCTCTAGCTTGGTTGTACCACTGATTTGTCAACAAGAACTAATGGCTGTGTTAGCACTGCACCAGTGTCATGCACCTCGTGTCTGGAGTGATGACGAAGTGAAGTTGGTGATGATGGTAGCAGATCAAGCTGCTCTGGCTTTGTCTCAAGCCCATGCTTACGAGCAAGTACGCGCGCTTGCTCAAAGGGAAGCCCTGATTAATACAATTACCAGTGCCATTCGCTCTAGTTTAGATCCACAAGATATTTTTGCTGCTATTACCCAAAAATTAGGACAAGCTTTACACGTGGATGGCTGTATACTGTCTTTGTGGACAGAAGATGATGAATTTGTTCGCTGCGTCGGTTTGTATGATCGTTCGGAAGATTTAGGGACTGATGATTCTCAATCTTTTGAGAATGTCAACACTCACAACTTACCTCAGTCTCAAGCGCCAATTCAAGGCAATCCAATTCTGCAACAAATGTTACGGACACAAGAACCGGTGATCATTTCCGATATGAGCCAGTGTCCGCCAGAAACCAAGGGCTTTGACTTACCCTTGAGATTAACAGCCCAATCGCTGATGGTAGTTCCCCTGTTAGCTGATGGAAAAAGTATCGGTAGTATTACTCTTAGGCAAAGTGTAAAATCTCGCCAGTGGCTACCTTCAGAAATTGAGTTAGCAAAAGCAGTAGCAGCACAAGCAGCGATCGCAGTCCAACAGTCTCATTTGTACCAAAAAACCCGCGAACAAGCCGAACGCTTACTGGAATTAGATAAACAAAAAACCGAATTTTTCCAAAATATTTCCCACGAGTTTCGTACCCCCATTACCTTAATTCAAGGGCCACTGGAAACAGCAGTTTCTTCTCAAGAGGGTTTGTCTTACGAACAAAGTGCGATCGCCCTACGTAACTCTCGTCGTTTGTTAAGACTTGTTAACCAACTACTAGATCTGCAACGCTTAGATGCAGGTCGGATGCAACCGAGTTTTCGTCCCTGTGATTTAGTCGAATTTGTCAGCCAAATTATCGATTCGTTTCGTCCCTATTGCGAAAAAAAAGGACTGCGTCTCATCACCAAAATAGCTGAATGTCCAAAAGTATACTTAGACATGGAAAAATTTGACAAGGTGGTTTATAACCTCTTGTCTAATGCCATGAAGTTTACTCCTGAAGGTGGCATAATTACTGTTGCTATGCAATCTCAAGATGGGCATTGCATTTTGACAGTAGAGGATACTGGTATTGGTATTTTACCAGAACAAATTCCCTTCCTATTTGAACGTTTTCGCCAAGCTGAAGGTTCAGAAAACCGTTCCTATGAAGGGACAGGCTTAGGTTTAGCTTTAGTTAAAGAATTAGTAGAACTTCATGGTGGTAAAGTAACTGTAAAATCAGTTTATGGTCAAGGTACTGCTTTTAGCGTCTGGCTGATTCCTGGTAGTAGTCACTTCAGCGCCGAGCAAGTATTAGAAGCAGCTGTGGAAGTCAATACCAACCGTGCTGCTGTGGAACTGGCTGATTTGGAATTGCTCGCAGAAGGTAGCACGGACTGGGAATTAGACTCGACAGAAACAGCAGAAGTTGAGGAAGAATCTTTTACTAGCTCCAGTTCTTCTATCCTAGTTGTAGACGACAACCCAGATTTACGAGCTTATGTATCTGGTATACTCCGCGCTGATGGCTACCAAGTACGGACAGCTCGGAACGGTTCACAAGGGTTTCGACTTGCTCAGGAAATTTCACCCAGCTTGATTGTGAGTGACTTAATGATGCCCATAGTATCAGGGCTGGAGATGATTCGGATGATCCGCAACGACGAGAAGTTAAAAGGAACACCAATCATTTTACTGACAGCAAAAGCTGATGAAGAAACTCGCATTACAGGTACAGAACGAGGTGCAGATGCTTATTTAGCTAAACCATTTAGCGATCGCGAACTTTTAGCAGAGGTGCGTAATCTTTTAGCGTTGAAAGCAAATGAACGCAAAGTGGTAGAATTAAATACCTATCTGACAGAATCCGTATTAAAACGCTTTTTGCCAGCTGCTTTGGTCGAAAGAGCCGCAGCAGGAGACTTGGTTCTGGATTTGCGACCGGAACCGCGCTTAATCACAATTTTATTTAGTGATATCGTCGGTTTTACCCAGCTAGCAAATACCCTCAGATCACGCCGGGTGGCTGAGTTGCTCAATGAATATTTAGAAGTGATGACAAAAGCGGTATTTGATAACGGTGGGACAGTAGATAAGTTTATGGGAGATGCTATTTTAGCTTTATTTGGAGCGCCAGAAGAGCTAACACCTAACGAACAAGTGCGACGTGCGGTAAAAACAGCCAGGGCGATGCTGCGATCGCTCGAAAAGTTAAACGAACGCTGGCGAGAACAGGGTATTTTTGATTCGACTGAAAGTCAAAGCGTACAGTTTCGCTGTGGTATCCACCAAGGTACAGCCGTTGTAGGTATGTTTGGTAGCTCTGAACGCGCCGACTATACAGCCATTGGCCCCAGTGTCAATATCGCTGCAAGATTACAGCAAGCAGCGAATCCCGGTAGTGTCTTAGTTTCTGCGGCGGTTGCAGATTATTTACAAGAAGAAGAAATTATTAAAGGTAGTCCGCTAGAACTAAAAGGAATAGACGAAACGGTTCTGACTTTTGCCTTAATCTTACATTAGAGTTGGCAGCTAGTCGCTAAAATTGTCAATGGTCATTGGTCATTGGTCATTAGTCAATGGTCAATGGTCAAAAACTTGGGACTGTTGACTCTTGACAATTGACTCTTGACAACTTGCAGCAAAATTATGACAAAATCGGTTACTGACCAAAAACCAATTCCATCACAGATAAATCGCCGACATAGTGATCCCCCTGGTTTGTGGATCGCTGTGGTTACGGGTTCAGTAACCCTACATTTGCTTGCATTTTGGCTCTTGCGCTCATATTCATATCAGTTGAGCCTTAGACGACAGCAAAACTCGAATAGCGCTATACCAGTTGAACTCATAGAAGTTTCTCCAACAGGACGTTCAAAAGTTCAGCCACAAGCTAAAGCAAAACCTGGTTCACCCCAGTCATCATCAAATACTCAAAAATCCGTTGCTGTAACTGATGAAGATGCGATCGCTTTGCTAGACAAAAAAACAGCGATCGCCTCTAACCCTAATTCCTCTACTCCACCTCAGCAACCCTCTAACAAACCAATTGTTAATCAGCAACAAACTGCAACAGCAAAACCTCAACTAACGACACAACCGAAATCTATACCTAAATCTACACCTAGCATTCCCCCTACACCTGAACCAGAGTCATCAGCAGTTCCACAGCCTGATACTACACCTGTAACACCGCCTCCTGATCAGACAGACATTCCTACCTCAGAATCAGAAAATCCCATCCCAGATGAGCAAAATCAAGCTCTATCACCAGATATAAACGTTACAACACCTCCCACAAACACTTCACCTTCTACGAATTCGCCAATCAACTCTCAACTTCCAAAACAACCAGATGCTAATATCTCGCTAGGAAAATCAACTTCACTACCAACATTAGATCCATCCGTGCAACCACCACCCTCATTATCAGCCGATGAGACTCGCAGTGATGGAGGACTAGTCGCAACTTGGAATGCTTTTTCTAGAGATGAAATGATTGATTTGTGGCAAAAAGGTGTGGTGAGACAAGATGTACCACCAGATGTTTTAGCTCAACCTCTGGGAGAGAATACAAAAGAATTACCAGTAAGTTTTATCAGCAGTGAACCAGATTTGGATAATGTAGATTTGCTCGTTTCCTTGGCAATTGATCAAAATGGCAAGTTAATTGCTCGTGATATCAATGGCAACCCAGCAGTCGATATTATAGATATGACTCCCGAAGAACCAGCAGCGAAGAAAAGTAAATACCAGCAACTCTTGATTGAGCTTTTCCAAAATGTTTCATTTAGCCCTGCTATAAACCAAGATGGCAGCAAGCCCCTACAAAGTAACTTAGTTGTACGTGTAAAAATAGAGCGTCGTTAGTCTTGATTTTTAGCTAAGACTGTGTTATGTTATTGAAGTTGGAAATTTGCGGGCGTAGTTTAGTGGTAAAACCATAGCCTTCCAAGCTATTGATGCGGGTTCGATTCCCGCCGCCCGCTTTTAAAAAAACCTTGAAGGCTAAGTGCGCTTTTGTGTCAAATCGTGATGCTTTTAAACATTAAATTAAGCGATCGCACTCTAAGAAACTCAAATTCCAATTAGCATTAATCATTACGGCAAATACTTTTGCACCACATTCCAACCAGTGAACGATACCCAAGCAAAAGCAAAGAATATAGCAACATTAGCACCAATGTGAATCCGTCTAGCCCAAGGATGTCCAACACGAATTTGTGTAGCACTTCCAGCTGATAGTAAAACTAACATGACAGTCGTTAATCCAGCCCAGAGATGCTGTGAGTGTCCTAAAGAACCAAAGTGACCGTAAGTACCAACAATGCCAATTAGTAGCAGTAATAATACCAAACTCACCAGACAAATACCAATTTTATAGTGGAGAAAGCGTAACCAGCCTGGTTCTCTTTGCTGTAAAGTTCTCGCGCGAAACATTCGCATACCCATAATCGCCAATAGCACATAGGCTACTAACGACAAACCCATTGCCCACGCCGCTATTTTCCACAACCACAAAAATGAAGGTAGATCCATAATTAATGATTGTAGATGAGATTGGGCGTTGGGGAGCGGGGATTGGGGACAAGGGGAGCCACTGCGTTGCGCGGGTCCCCCGCGTTGTAGCACGTGGCGTGGACAAGGGGAGCCACTGCGTTGCAGAGGTTCCACGCCACCTGTTTTATGCCGGGGAACCCGTCCACCGCAGTGGCTCCTCCGTTGTAGCACCTGGCGTGGACAAGGGAGAAAACACAAAGCCAACCATTTAAATTGACTATTGACTAATGACCATTGTACAGACGCGTAGACGCTCGTAAGAGCGGCTTCAAGGTAAGAGTATCATCGCGTCTCTAATGACAAATGATCAAAAATCAAAAATCAAAAAGGGCTGCTAAATTGTGCAACCCTGAAAGAAATTAAACAATTTTTTTTTTAATCAACGGATGCGAAACCAGACATTGTTAAAGGTTTTGTTGTATCTTCAGTTTTTGTCTTAATAGACTGTACTATCGGTTTTTTATTGATAGAGTCGTTTGTTTGTTCTGAGTTTTCTAATTCATAACTACTAGGTTCGTTAAGTGCAAGGCGATCGCACGGAATTTTATCCGATAAAATAGCACTTGCCATCATGCCCGTATGAATTTCAAGTTGAGCTTCAATGGGGGCTTCAAACGCTAGCCTCTGTCCAGGAAAAACAACCCTTTCAAAGTACCAGTTAGGAATATTCGAGATGCGAGCCACCTGTATTTTGCTCGTGGCATTTACGTAACAGCAGAGAATCTTTCCTGATTGCTCCGGTGGTAGAGGATCTAATATTTGAGCCATAACTGCTGAGGAGCTTTTCGCCACAATTTTATCTTACATATAAAAACTAACACTGACTGATCCCCAGTTGCTGTAACTGCGACTACCAACTGAAGTTTTCTGAATTATTTTCTACCTAAAGAAATACAAATTTCTTAGTTATGAATTTTTCGTAAAAATTTATGCTTTTTTTGCAATCATATATTAAGCATGAACAATTCATCAATACTTTTTATTTTTAGGGAAGTCAATTAGGGCAATAGGCACTCTTGCAATAGGCAATAGTTAGGGAAAGGGCTTGTACCGATGATCGCTTATAGAGTGAAGTCGATGTTATTGTAAAGCTATAGATAGACTAATTTCATAAAATCCTATTTATGCTATGCATTTGTGATACAGGGCAATATTTAGCTATTTTCATCACTTAAACCAAGCCATGAACATCAGTAATCGTCATTCATATCAAGGACGATTTTGATACGAACACTAAAACCAAAACACAACGACTACAGAATCAAAGTTTGCTCTTTTACCCCAGATAAACGGCAAGATGGAAGCTCAAACATTCAACAAAATTCTCTATGTTCGCCTTCCGTGTAACCCCATCTTTCCGATTGGGGTTGTATATCTTAGCGATCATGTCCACAAGCAGTTTCCTAACATTGAACAGCGTATCTTTGATTTAGGAACAGTGCCACCTCTAGATTATGCTAAAGCCCTGGATCGCTGTATCGATGAATTTCAGCCGACACTGCTAGTCTTCTCGTGGCGAGATATCCAAATTTATGCTCCAGTCGGTGGACGTGGTGGTAATCCATTGCAGTATACCTTTGAGTTTTTCTACTCCCGCAATCCATTTCTCAAGCTACAGGGAGCTTTTGGTTTGCTGCGGATAGCATCGGGATACTACGGTGAGTTGTGGCGGAATTTAGGATTACTGAAGCGGGGTATCAAACGCGCTCAACGTTATCATCCGAATGCTCGTGTAATTGTTGGTGGTGGTGCTGTCAGCGTCTTTTACGAACAGCTAGCGAAAAGCTTACCAAACCAGACTATTGTCTCTGTGGGTGAAGGGGAAACTTTGCTGACAAAATTACTTAGCGGACAAGAATTTCGGGATGAAAGATGTTATGTCGTTGGAGAAGAGAAACCACGCGATCGCCTCATCCATGAACAACCCACACCACTAGAGAAAACTGCTTGTAATTACGATTACATCGAAACTATCTGGCCGGAGTTTAAATATTACCTCCAAGATGGAGATTTTTACATCGGCGTGCAAACTAAACGCGGTTGTCCCCATAATTGCTGCTACTGCGTTTACACTGTCGTGGAAGGTAAACAGGTACGCATAAATCCCGCCGATGAAGTCGTTGCTGAAATGCGACAACTATATGATCGCGGCGTTCGCAATTTCTGGTTTACTGACGCCCAATTTATCCCAGCCCGTAAATTTATTGCTGATGCTGTTGAACTTTTACAAAAAATCGTCGATTCGGGAATGGAAGACATTCACTGGGCAGCATACATCCGGGCTGATAATCTCACTCCCCAATTGTGTGATTTGATGGTAAAAACTGGGATGAACTACTTTGAGATCGGTATCACTAGCGGTTCTCAAGAATTAGTGCGGAAAATGCGGATGGGTTACAATCTCCGTACTGTTTTGCAAAACTGTCGGGATTTAAAAGCGGCTGGGTTTAACGATTTAGTTTCCGTCAATTATTCTTTTAATGTGATTGACGAACGCCCGGAAACCATTCGCCAAACCATCGCCTATCACCGCGAACTGGAACGGATTTTTGGAGTAGATAAAGTTGAACCTGCCATCTTCTTTATTGGGCTACAACCCCATACCCACTTAGAAGAATACGCCTTCAAAGAAAATATCCTCAAACCAGGGTACGATCCGATGAACGTCACACCTTGGACTGTCCAGAAGTTGCTATGGAATCCTGAACCCCTTGGTTCTTTCTTTGGCGAAGTTTGCTTACAAGCTTGGCGACAAAACCCCAATGACTTTGGGCGCGAAGTTATGAAAATATTAGAGGAAAAATTGGGTTGTGCTGAACTAGAAGAAGCACTTTCTGCACCGATTGAGGCCAAAGAAAAACAACTTGTCGGTATCTCCTAACCTCTGTCTGCTTTTATCCAAAGTGCCATTCTTGATTGGTGGCGATCATCCGTTCTGCTGAGGCACAATCTAGGGGAGCAGAGAACAAGTAGCCCTGTGCAAATTCGCAATCGAGAGTTTTGAGTTGGGCAAACTGTTGCGGGGTTTCAACGCCTTCTGCGATCGCGTCGATGCCAATACTATGAGCAAGCGTGGCGATCGCCCGCACAATCTCCAAATTTTCCGCATCAATCGTCATGCGGCTGACAAAAGAGCGATCGATTTTCAAAGTGTTGATGGGAAACCGTGGTAAATAGCTGAGTGATGAATAACCCGTCCCAAAATCGTCAATGCTGAGTTGAATATTTCTGGCGCGGATACAATTCAACGTCTGAAGCACCATTTCTACATCATCAACGAGCATACTTTCCGTTAGCTCTAGTTTTAAGTACCTGCCATCCAGTCCAGTTTCTGCTAGTATGCGATCGATTCGCTCAATCAAATTCGGTTCCCGCAGTTCCTTTGCTGTCAGGTTCACAGCGATGATCAGAGTTGCTTGTTCGGGAAATACTTGGTGCCATGCGTGTAGTTGGCGGCAGGCTTCTCGTAACACCCATTTTCCCAAGCTGACAATAAATCCTGTTTCTTCAGCAACGGGAATGAATTCATTAGGCGAGATCAACCCCTGTTTGGGATGGAGCCAGCGTGCCAGAGCTTCAAATCCAACTAGCTTTCCCGTAGTTAGGGACACAATCGGTTGATAGTGTAGAACAAATTCTTGCCGCGTCAGAGCTTGGCGTAAGTCGCTCTCTATTTGGAGAAACTTGAGGGTGCGGATGTGCAAATCTTGATTGAATAGAGCATAACAAGCTCTGCCAGTTCCCTTGGCTTGGTACATTGCCAGATCGGCATCTCGCAGCAAATCAGTGGCGTTCTGGTAGATATGGGAACCAATCACGATGCCAATACTGGCGCTAGGAAAGATTGTATGCCCCTGCAAACGAAAAGGTATACGTAGGGTAGCGAGGATACGTTCTGCAATTTGAGTTGCATCTGCTGTATCGTGGATATCTTCAAGCAGAACAGTGAATTCGTCACCGCCCAGTCGTGCAACCATATCGGTGCTGCGGAGACAATGGCGCAGACGGCGGGAGATCGTCACTAAAAACCTGTCACCTGCCATGTGTCCCAGGCTATCGTTGACAATTTTGAACCGATCTAGATCGATAAACAGCACGGCAAATTGATAAGCTGTTTTCTCTTGTGCAATTTGAATGACGTACTCAAGCCGTTCCTTTAACATGGTGCGATTCGGCAACCCAGTCAACGCATCGTGTAGAGCATCATGAGCTAATCGTTCTTCAGCACGGCGGCGATCGACAATCTCGCGCTGGAGTTCCAGATTCATTTGCTGCAACACCCGATTTTGTTCCGCCAGTTGTTTATCCTGTTCGTATCTCCGCAACGCCTCCCGTACGGTTAAGCCCAGATCAGTTTCATCCCAAGGTTTTGTCATGTAGCGATAAAGATTGGCATGGTTCACCGCATTGATCACATCATCCAGGCTAGCCAGTCCCGTTAACAGAATTTTCAGCGTTTTGGGATACTGGCGATGCAGATGAATTAGAAGTTCCACACCGTCCATTTTCGGCATTGTCTGGTCACAGATGATTAGGGGAACATAAATGGGATAGTTGGCTGAAGCGGCAACATATCCTTCAGATGCGTACCCATCGGCAGTATATATCCGGCTCCAAATCGGTTTACCCGCTTTGACTGTATCGGCATACCATTCATCCGTTCGCGGATCATATTTGTTGGTATCGAGAACCTTCAGGCGATTCCCCTGATTGTCGGTTGAGTAGCTACGAGTTATGCCGTCGATGGTTTCAGTAATAAGCACATCATATCCAGAGAGCCAACGTCCTGCCCCAGCTTCTTGACCTGTTGATAGTCCGTAACCGGCATAACTTACACCCTTATAGATTTTCACTTGTTTCCAGAAAAAGCGTCCAGAGTTTTCCAGATCCTGCAAATTCAGTCTCCCTTGCGCGATCGCATCAAGATCGAACTGAAGGATTTGATGGGGGGTTGATAAGTAGGTATCCAGGTGCTGATCCACCCGATTGCTGACTTCATTACTGAGTTGAAGTGCAAGATCATTGACTGCCTTCTGTCCATTGCGAAACGAGAGATACCCCACCAAACTAGTTGCGGCAACAACCTGCAAGACAAAGGGTACGGTTAGGATGACTCCCAATGGCAACTTACCGAAGACTTTTTTCATCAAAGATGGCAGAGATTTGCCCAACATATCGTGCTTTTCGTTTAGAGGATTTCTGAGCTAGACTTTAGCCATTTGAGGGAGTAGAGAACATCTCAAAAAAATAGGGTAAGAATGGCTTGCTGGCATCGATTAGGTATGTAGCATAAGTCATGCCCAAGACAGTAAACTAAGAAAATCATAAGTGCGAATTTCAAATATAATTCAAAACTTAAAATTCTCTCCTTCCTTCGCGTCCTACCCTGCGGGAAGCCCCTCGTAGGGTGTCTAATGAGTCCTTTGCGGTTTATTTAAAAACCCCCATGTTAGAAGGTTCAATACTCCAACAGCTAGAAATTGCTCATCGCCATAGCAAAAGACCAATTAGATTCGGAGTGTACTATAAAAATACCTTAGTCGCTCTGTGTCATGCCCTAGAAGACCATATATTGAATGATGTCACCTCACCCTTGGTAATTACTGCCTTTGAACAGGGGAAATGGTATCTTCAAGAAGCCGAACGATATGCAGACATCGCCAAAAAATCCGGTCACATAGCGATCATGGCAGCCCCGGATACTGGCTGGACAGAACATCCTACTAGTCAATTACCTAATGTCAACTTAGTTGCTTTAGATCCAGCTGATCCAGTGGCTCAGGAATGGCACTTGATTATCCTATCACCCAAATACACAGCAATGGTAATTTGTCAAGAATTATCAGAGACTGACTATGGTGCTTCTGGATTGCCTGCGTCAGACTTAGAACGTAAATTTTACGGCTTGTGGACATTTGAACCAGAATTAGTCAAAGAAACAGCCACATTGGCGATCGCTCACATTCAACGCTACAACCCAGAATTAGCAGCAAAACTCACTGCCTATCAAGATGCAATTCAGCCTAGCTTGGCTACACCTGAAGAATTGAGTGCGGTAGTTTCCCGCGTCGTTGATTACCTCCAAACCGGACAAGAAAACATATCTGTTCCCAGCAACATCAGCCACCAAGCCCTAGATACTAACTTAGTTTCCAATGAAATCCAGGCATTTTTACGGATGGCGCAAATTATAGATGCTGCTGATATTACCAATCCCATGGTAGCAGCAGAAGTTGTAACACTGGTAGAAACAATGGGACAACTTTTAGATTTGCCTGCATGGCAAATCAAAAGATTGCGCCTGGCTGGATTGCTACACCGTTTAGATCCATTGCAAAGAGTCGAAAGCGTACTGACTCCTGGTACAACTACTTATTACCAAGAAGATGCACCCAGTTGTCCTTTAACTTGTCCTCTTGTACCAGGAGCGCAGGTACTGCGAACTATGCCACGACTACGAGCGGTAGCACAAATTATTACTCACCAAACCGAGTATTGGGATGGAACTGGTGAACCTGCGGGATTAGCTGGTGATGAAATTCCTCTAGAATCAAGAATTTTGGCACTGATGGTTGAATTTCAGTGGCGAGTGCATCAAAAACAATCATCTCAATTGAGTCGTGAAGAAATCATTAATCAAGCTTTAGAAGAATGCAGACAACAATCACGACGCTTTGATCCAAAACTGATAGATACCTTGACACTATTAGTCATGGGTTTGCAACAAGGACTAGAGTTACCCATAATTACACCCAAACTCAGCGTTGGTATGTGGTTATTGGATTATCGACTCGATAGTGGAACCAAGACTAGTGTGGAAAGAAATCAAAATTTACGTATACAATAAGTTTTTTTTTCTTAACTAGCACTTACGCAAAAATTTTTTGAAACTCTTATTTCTTTGCGTGCTACTCTGCGAGAAGCCGCTTGTGCGTCTAATGCGCCCTTTGTGGTTAGTTTTTTCATAATTTTGCGTAAGTTCTGCTGGTATTTTTTGTCGCTTAGTTGTTAAATATTTTGTTAACTAATCACAAAGGACACAAAGATCACAAAGAGATTTTTTGTAGGTTTTATGAATATAGAAGCTATTAAATCAGGAAAAGTTAAGCACTTAGCAGGAGCTAATTTAGAAGATGAAGATTTATCAAATTTGGATTTAAACCGCATTAATTTTGCTGGTGCTACTCTTGTGGGTACAAATTTCACTGCTTCTAAACTTGAAGGTGGGCATTTGGAAGGTGCTAATTTGATGGGAGCAAATCTACAAGCAGCTGATTTGCGGGCGAATTTGATGGGCGCGAACTTGATGCAAGCAGATTTGACAGGTGCTGACTTAAGGGGTAGCAATTTACGTGGTGCTAATTTAATGGGGGCGAGACTGAGTGAAGTGTCTTTTGCTGGTGCTTTCTTGAGTGGTGCAAATTTGATGAATGTCAATTTACAAGGGGTTGACTTGCGGGGTGCTGACTTGCGAGGAGCCAACCTGACAGGGGCGAATCTCAAAGGCGCAGACTTAAGCCGTGCAGATTTGCAAGGAGCGTTGTTGAGTGAAGCAAACTTAGAAGAAGCAGATATGAGAGAGGCTAATCTGTCAGGGGCAAATTTGACAAGTGCAAATTTACTGTGTGCAGAGTTAGAAGGAGCGAATTTAAATGGAGTAAATTTAGATCGGGCTTGTTTGGTAGGGACAATGGCTGAAATGATTTCGTAAGGATTTTTGCGATTGTTAGAATTTTGGCAGGTAAAGCAGGTGAAAATTTGTGAGTTTACAAGAAGTTGTTAAGTTAGCAAAGCAGCTTTCAAGCGTCGATAAGGTGCGTTTAATTCAGCAAATTACTTCTGATATAGAACGCGAGTTAATGGACAAACCGCCTATCCCTCGTAAGTCATTATGGGGTTTATGTGCTGATTTGGGGAAAGCACCTTCCGCAGAGGAAATTGAAACAATCCGCAGTGAAGAATGGGTGAACTTCCCACGGGAGGACATTTAATGCTGCGTGCTGTAGCTGATACTCACACAGTTATCTGGTATATTTTTGCTGATCCGCGACTTTCCACAACAGCAAAAGATGCGATCGCCCAAATAGCAACTGATGGTGATCAAGTAGCCTTGTCCTCGATTACCCTAGCTGAGATTGTTTACTTGAGCGAGAAAGGACGTATTCCATCCTTGACGCTTGAACGCCTGCTAGCAGCTATTGACGCAAGCGACGCTGTTTTTACTGAAATCCCTTTTGATAAAAACATAGCTCAAGCTTTGCGCTTAGTTGATCGTACACAAGTACCAGATTTACCTGACCGTATTATCGCTGCTACAGGCTTATACTTAGGAACACCAGTAATTAGTAGAGATAGCAAAATTAAACTATCTAGTGTAAAAACTATTTGGTGAAAAAGCAGATTGCTGGCGGTGAATTGAAATCAGAAGTTTTTGGTGAGAACAATTTCTGAATATAAGTTTGTAAGGTATGTTTTTAAACTTTCTTTGAATTCTTCCAATCTTCTCTTTCAATCTCCAACATGTTCTCCTCTACCCACTCATTATGCTTTTGAAAACCATGAGCAATATAGCGAACAAACTTCATCCATCTTAAAGTGTTAATCCAAGTTAAGAATAACTTATTTTTAATTGTCTTCCCCTTATCCACAATGCCAACACGCCCATCAATATTAATCCCATTAATCCCATCAAAGGATTTTTATTTACCCCTGTCACCCAATCAGGAACCCGATTCGTATATTCAATTAATCCGCCAATATTAACGATGTAATAACACCAAACTATACCCATATGTAAACCAATAGGTAATCCCAAACGCCCCCGTCGCCAGCGCTTTCCCCATACCTGCGTCAATCCCAGCAGCACTAAAGCCGGAAGTTGTGGCAATGTGTGAATAATTGCTTCCAAAGGCTTAATAAAATGCGATACCCCATAAATTATTGCACTTGCCCAAAGTGCCACACAAGGAGAATAATCTCGCTGCAATTCATCTAACAACCAGCCTCGAAATAACAATTCTTCGGCAAACCCAATACCCAAACCTGTAAGAGAACCTTCTAATACTATTTTTAATAAAAAAACTTTGGGTTGTTGCCACACCAAAAACCCAAACAACCCTTCTATACCAAATAAAATCAAAACGCTAATTAATCCTATCGCTAAACCCTGTAGTAAATCTACGCCGTTTAATCGCGTAAACTGTAAACCGTAGTGCTGGAAAATTTGAGGTTGTTTATAAACTTGCTTACCCCATATTCTGAGTAGAAAAATCAATTCTATATACAGTAGTGATATTGTTAAAATAGTTACTAAATTACTATCAGGTACTAATAAATATACTGGTATGGCAAAAGGCAACCACAGCACTAATAAAATTAGAATAAAACAACCCAGCCTGATAAACACAGAACGCTGGGCTAAAAGAGCAAGGTTTATTTTCATACCAAATTGGCTAGACTTTTAAGAATTTCAGCTAGTTTATCAAAAATGTTCTCACTTATAGACCAACTTGGTTTGAAAATTTGTGAGTGAGTGAACTGCTCATTGATCACTGATAACTGTTTACTGATTTATTCTTCTGGTTCAATTGTACTAATCAAACCATGATTTTTTAAAGTCTCACAATAAAACTCAGCAGGCTCCTGAGCACAAGTAATGACTAAAGCAATACCATTGCTATGGGCTTCCATCATGATGCTAACAGCCTGTGGTTGAGTAAGGCTGGGTACCGTAGTTAATAGAACCTGCACCACATACTCCATAGTGTTGTAGTCGTCGTTATGGAGCAAAACGCGATATTGAGGCGCTAGTTTTCTGGAAGTTGAAGGCTTCTGTTTGGTTTCGACTGACACGGCTGCTTGCTCTGCTGGTAATTTACTACAACAAGTTTTTTCTAGAGGTTGCTTACTAGAGTTAGCTTTACAGTTACTTATGAATTATTGTATAGCACCAAAAAGGTTGTTGGTCATTTGTCATTGATCAATTGACTCTTGACAATTGTCAAGAGTCAATGGGCATTGGGCATTGGAAAGAATTTTGGATTTTGGATTTGCGATGCGTGGATTTCAATCTAAAATCCAAAATCTAAAAAGCAGCTACTTCATCAGTTTATTGATGAAGTTTGGTAAGGCTATAAGAAAGAATCTACAGGCTAGTAGTCCACCGCACCAAACTTGCTAGGTAATACGAGGTTCGTAGTCAGGACTTTAGTCCTCTTTTATCGCTAATTTAAGTGCTGGAACCGCTTACTACAAACTCCGCATAATTTGTATTACGGACTACCAGTATTACTAATACCAAGTTATAAATTATACTAAAAAAATTGTGTTACAAAATTGTTCAGCTTGATTAACTGTGCTATTTATATTTTATTTCGTATCATAAATAACCTAAGAGGTAAGTATTAATTTAGATATTGGGAACTAATTGAATTCGACCAGCATCCATTTCTGCCATTAATAATTCCAAGGCTTCATAATCAATGTCAGAGATATAACCCATTTGTGTTAATTCTGAGTTAATTTCATTTTCTATTTCAGGAGTTAATTTTTTAATCAAAAGGGCTTTTTCTACTAGTTGACGAATGATATATCTAGTTTTCATACCTAATTAACCAACTAATTTTCTTTATATAGTTATTATCCCAGTCACAATTTTGTATAAAATGTGATCTGGTACTTGTGCTAATAGTGATCTGAATCACAAGTTATGAGTGATTTGATTTGCGATCGCCTCCTCTATCTATGACATGGTTGAAGTGAAGTCAGGATATAGATCATTGCCTTAGTGTTTGCATTCACCAACTTTAGTCATAACTAACTAAAAACTAGTTGGTATGGCAAGCAATATATTTAATCTTTATTGTAACAAAAGTATACTTAAATACATTTTTCTGTGTTTCTGACAATCTTTAAATAGATATAGCAAAGCAATAAAGATTCGGCTAAGAGAAGTAATACGCATGGTCGATGTAAGCAGAAAGAGTATATGGTCAAATACATCTATCTTTCATTATTGAAAAACTTTACATTTAGTAGGATGCTACTATGCAAGCGCTGCTTAAAAATCCCACAATTACGGTGATTCGTCCTCAAGGTAGTTTAAATGCTGCTAATGCTCTAAAATTTCAACAAGATTTAACAAAAGCACTGGCACAAAACACGAATAATCAATTACTAGTAGATTTGGAGCAAGTAGAAGCATTAGATAGTGCTGGTTTAATGGCGCTAGTGTCTGCACTCAAATTTGCTCAAGACTTAGGAAGGCAATTTAGCCTTTGCTCGGTTTCCCCATCTATCAGAATTGTTTTTGAACTGACCCAACTTGATCAAGTTTTTGAAATATCTTAGGACTTAAGTTAAGTCAGCACAAATGTAGAGATGCTTCAAACAGCGCGTCTCTACTAGTTGGGGTCGTCATTTGTCATTGGCAAGGATTTAGTGCATGTTTACTTTTCGTAACATAGTTAGATTTATTCCCGCCGAATTATGCCAGCTTGGAGTTGATTAACATCAAAAAATTTTGAAACACTAATTAACACTCTGAAACTGCCTAATCAATGCTAATGTTGGAGGTGAGTAAGAGTCATTTATTTGAAATCGCTAGAAAAATAGCACAGTGGCTATTGCAGTAGAAAAATTAATCACCTCGGATATCGTCAAACCAGCTCGTTACCTGGGTAATGAACGTCTAGCCATACACAAGCCGTGGGAAACGGCAGTGATTCGCTGGGTGTTAACTTATCCCGAAGTATACGAAGTCGGAGCCTCTAACCTGGGGCATGTCATTCTCTATAACATCTTGAATGCCCAACCACGCCAGTTGTGCGATCGCGCTTACTTACCAAATCCAGACCTATCAGCTAAACTACGGGCAACCAAGACACCGTTATTTGCTGTTGAATCAAAGCGATCGCTTACAGAATTTGATATTTTGGGCTTTAGCCTCAGTTATGAACTTGGCGCCACCAACATTTTAGAAATGTTGGACTTGGCTGGTATTCCCTTGACTTGGAAAGAAAGAAATGAAGGGACAAGGGGACAAGGAGGACAAGGAGGACAAGGGAGCATTTCTTCCTATCCTTTAATTTTTGCTGGTGGGCAAACGGCGACATCTAACCCAGAACCCTACGCTGATTTCTTTGACTTTTTTGCCTTGGGCGATGGTGAAGAACTTCTGCCAGAAATTGGTTTAGTTTTAGAAGAAGGTAAACAAGCAGGTTTAAGTCGTCAAGAACTTTTGCTAGACTTGGCACAAATACCGGGTGTATACGTTCCTCAGTTTTATGATCTGGCTACGGATGGATCTGTCCATCCCAATCATCCAGATGTACCCAAGCGAATTTTACGGCGAGTGGCTACGCCCATTCCTGCCTATTCGATTGGGTTGGTTCCTTACGTTGAGACAG
Source organism: Pelatocladus sp. BLCC-F211 (assembly GCF_041928655.1). NCBI lineage: Bacteria > Bacillati > Cyanobacteriota > Cyanophyceae > Nostocales > Hapalosiphonaceae > Pelatocladus > Pelatocladus sp. BLCC-F211. Next base: position 62,156 of record NZ_JBHFLM010000224.1, read on the forward strand.
TCCATGATCGTTTGACGATTGAAATTCGACGTGGTTGCACTCGCGGTTGTCGCTTTTGTCAACCAGGAATGCTAACTCGACCAGCGCGAGATGTGGAACCAGAAAAGGTGGTGACGGCAATTGAGAAAGGAATGCGGGAAACTGGCTACAATGAGTTTTCTTTGCTTTCTCTGAGCTGTTCTGATTATTTGTCCCTCCCAGCAGTAGGGATGGAAATCAAAAACCGTCTCAAAAATGATAATATTTCTCTTTCCCTACCGAGCCAAAGGGTAGACAGATTTGATGAAAATATTGCTAACATCCTGGGTGGAATGCGGCAAAGTGGTTTAACCTTTGCTCCAGAGGCGGGAACCCAGCGAATGCGAGATATTGTTAATAAGGGTTTAACCAATGAAGAGTTATTACGGGGTGTAAAAACAGCTTGGGAACAAGGCTGGGATAAGATTAAGTTATATTTCATGATTGGTTTGCCTGGTGAAACCGATTCAGATGTTTTGGGTATTGCAGAAACAGTGCGTTGGTTACAACGGGAATGTCGAGCCAAAGGTAGAAAACCACTGGCGTTCAATTTGACGATTTCTAACTTTACCCCCAAGCCCCATACCCCATTTCAATGGCACTCCGTTGCAACAGCTGAGTTTGGACGCAAGCAAAAGTTGCTGCAACAAGAATTTCGCCGCATCAAAGGAGTGAAGGTAAACTTTACTGATGTGCGGCTATCGGCGATGGAAGATTTTATCGGTAGGGGCGATCGCTCTCTCGGTCAAGTTTTGCGTCGAGCCTGGGAATTAGGCGCAGGAATGGATTCTTGGTATGACAGCATTGAGCGTGCATACAATGCTTGGGGAGTGGCGATCGCTGAAGCTGGCCTGAGTTGGAAATATCGCCAAGTTGAGAATGGCGAGTGGAATTTGTTTGGCACAGAGGAGATAAGGGGACAGGGAGGACAAGGGGGACAAGGAGGACAAAGGGGACAAGGGGGACAAGGAGGACAAGGGGGACAAGGAGGACAGGAGGGAGGAGAAGAAATTGTTTCCTTGTCTTCTCACACTTCCCACACTTCCCACACTTCCCACACTTCCCCCACTTCCCCCACTCCCCACACTTCCCCACTCCCCCCTTCCCTCGACAAACCCCTTCCGTGGGATCACATCGACACGGGTATCGATAAAAAGTGGCTGCAAGAAGACTTAAAACGTGCCTTAGAAGCTGCGATCGTTCCTGACTGCTCTTTTGATGGTTGCTCTCACTGTGGTGTCTGCGGCACAGACTTTGGTCATAACATTGTCATTCTCCCACCATCAATCCCAGAATTTGCAGGACAGTTTGTACCAAATACTACTAAAATTCAGAGATTACGGGTATGGTTTGGGAAACAGGGTGATATGGCTTTGGTCAGCCATCTAGATATGATGCGCTTGTTTGACCGAGCCATGCGACGAGCCGCATTGCCAATTGCTTTTACTGGTGGGTATCATCCGTCACCACGAATCTCCGTGGCTTCGGCTTTGCCTCTAGGAGCTACCAGTAGCGGTGAAATAGTCGATTTTGAGTTTACTCAGCTACTGGATCTGAATGTTTTTCGAGAAAAATTGGCGCAGGTACTGCCCAGTGACATACCTATATATGATGTGGTAGAGCTAGATTTAAAAGCTCCTGCTGCTACCCAAGGCTTAGAGGCTGCCGAGTATATACTCACTATTGCTGTACCAGATTCATCAACATTTACACAATGGCAAGAGTGGTTGGATACAATTAAACAAAAAAGTGAGATTTGGTACGAGCAAACAACAAAGTCAGGTAAAACTAATTTCGTAAATCTGCGCGATCGCTTGTTTGAAATTGAATTAGTGGAAACTACTAATCCGGTGACATCCGCATTTAGTTTGCATTATCTAGGTAGTTGTCGTCCAGATGGTACACTGTTGCGTCCAGAACAAGTTCTGTTTATGCTAGAACAAGTGGCAGGCATAGAATTCCAGCTACTGCAAATCCACCGCCATCGTTTGGTTTTGCAGGATTAGTTAATTGCTTGAGGGCAACTTGCGATTGAGCTGCTTCTCAATTTTGGCTATGGGGAATTGATTTTTAACAAGGTTGCGTTAGAATGATATGAAGAGAATTTTTCTGGCGCTGCATTGAGTTATTTGGTTCACAATCCTGGTACTGAGGGTTTAAAAGCAGAGATTTAGAGAGCGACATCTAGGATTTTATCCCAGACTTCCACCAGGCAGATTCAAGAACACTCTCTCTTGATGGTTATCTTGTGAATCAGTGACTAAATAAAAGGCTTCGTCGGCTTCTCTAAACTTTATGATTTTTAACACACATGCTGAATGCCTAATTCTTAGAGAATGAGGGCGTTGCATCAAAAATTAACCATGGACGGGTGATTAAATTGCTTAAATAATATGCAGCCGTTCTGGAATAATCGAGCGTGTAAACGCATTTCTCCAGTCAATAGCTCTTTAAGTGTGGGCTTGAGTTCGCAGTTTTTACTAACAGCAGCGCCTGTTTGGGCTTGCAGGGGCAATAGGGACAACATACCCCCAAGTCTATTTTTGCTGCCAAATTTTGAGGAAATTGAATGCCGAAACAAATTATTATCGCGGAGCAGCATCAAATAGCTGCCGTATTTTCTGAAGATCAAATACAAGAATTAGTTGTTGCTACAGGTCATCACCAAATTGGTGATATCTACTTAGGAGTAGTAGAAAATGTATTACCTGGGATAGATGCTGCTTTCGTCAATATCGGTGATCCAGAACGTAACGGATTTATTCATGTTACAGACTTAGGCCCATTACGACTCAAGCGTACAGCAGCAGCGATCACGGAATTGCTTGCACCACAACAAAAAGTATTGGTGCAAGTAATGAAAGAGCCAACAGGAACAAAAGGACCAAGGCTTACAGGTAACATTACTTTACCGGGACGTTATGTTGTACTCATGCCCTACGGACGGGGTGTAAATTTATCCCGGCGAATAAAAAATGAAAATGAGCGTAACCGCTTACGAGCATTAGCAATTTTGATTAAACCTGCGGGGATGGGTTTGTTGGTTCGCACAGAAGCAGAAGGTAAACCCGAAGAAGCAATCATTGAGGATTTAGAAAACCTGCAAAAACAATGGGAAGCGATTCAGCAAGAAGCAGTTTCTACCCGCGCACCTGCACTACTCAACCGGGACGATGACTTTATCCAGCGTGTACTACGAGACATGTACGGTGCGGATGTCAACCGAATCGTTGTAGACTCCAGTACTGGCTTAAAACGGGTAAAACAGTATTTGCAAAACTGGAGTGGTGGACAAGTACCACAAGGATTATTGATCGACCACCACCGCGATCGCGCAGCGATTTTAGAATACTTCCGGATCAATGCTGCGATTAAAGAAGCTCTGAAACCCAGAGTAGATTTACCTTCTGGTGGCTACATTATTATCCAGCCCACTGAAGCATTAACGGTGATCGATGTCAACTCTGGTTCATTTACGCGATCGGCAACAGCCAGAGAAACAGTTTTATGGACAAACTGTGAAGCAGCTACAGAAATTGCTCGTCAGCTGCGTTTACGGAATATAGCTGGTGTGATTGTTGTTGATTTCATTGATATGGAAACACGGCGTGATCAACAGCATGTCCTTGAACACTTTAACAAAGCCCTAAAATCAGACAAAGCCCGTCCTCAGATTGCTCAATTAACGGAACTGGGTCTAGTAGAACTCACCCGTAAGCGCCAAGGTCAAAACATTTACGAATTGTTTAGTGAATCTTGTCAAACCTGTGGTGGTTTAGGGCATGTTGTGCATTTACCTGGAGAAACTGAAAGCCGTTCCATCGCACCACCACCCGAATTACCAGAACGCTTTGTATCTTTACCTCACAGAGAACCCCGTCTGCCATCTCCTCGCTTGAGTGAACCACGGGAAAGCTACGATGGATTTGGGGAAGGATACGAACACGAGAGCGATCTAAGTGGATTGAATCTATCCAATCATCCCAGCTATCAAGAAATTAGTGACAACAAAAGACGTCGCCGTCGTCGCATCGGACTAAATGGCGGTAACGGTAAAGAAGAGCCACGCATCAATGTTAATCCCTTATCACTGGTGAATGACCCAGATATGGACATTGATGGAGAGGGAGAATTAGTAGAGACTTCTGAGCTACCCATACCCAATATTAGTAAACCAGGTTGGGTAGAAAGAGGAGAACGGGCTAAAATCTCAAGACCAGAGATAGTCAAACCAGTGGTAGAACCACCAGAGATTGTGACTGTGGAAATGACACCACCGGAACAAGATGTGTACGCTTTGATGGGAGTTTCACCATTGGTGAAATTGAACCGAGAAGTCAGAAATCCCAAGTCTGTAATCATTAACGTTACTCTCCCCGGTCAAATTGCTACACAAACAGAAACAGCCCCGGAAATTACTCAAACAGCAACTAGTACCATAGAAAGTCCGATACAAACAGAACCATTGTCATCAGTTGTAACTGAAACTGCGGATTCGTCCATGATGGCAGATGAAACAGAAGCCACTACTAGTACTGCTATTCGTCGTCGTCGCCGTCGTTCTTCCGCTTTGGAGACAGATCCATCAACAGCTGACAGCTAAAGCTAAAAGTTAAAGACTTTAAAATATGGTCATGAGCAAGCCAGATACCGCTTCTGTTGATTCGTCAACACTTCAACAGCAAGCGAGTTGGCTGGAATTTTCCGCTTTTTCAGACATCTGTGGACTAGTTGCAGGCGTCGATGAAGTCGGGCGGGGCTGTTTGTTTGGGCCGGTAGTAGCTGCTGCTGTGATACTACCAAATGATGCTCTGCCTGCATTGATGGCAGCAAAAATCAAAGATAGTAAAAAGTTGTCTAGCTCTCGTAGGAGCCAGCTAGCCCAACATATCCAGAGTGTTGCAATCGACTACAAAATAGGCTTTGCTTCAGTTGGAGAAATTGATCAAATAAATATTTTGCAGGCTACACTTTTAGCGATGAAGCGAGCAGTATTAAAGCTAAAGGTGCAGCCTACACTCTGCTTGATTGATGGTAAGCAATCAATTCAAGATTTGCTACTCTTGCAACAAACAATAGTCAAGGGAGACGAGCGCTCGCTCGCGATTGCTGCTGCTAGCATTATTGCCAAAGTGTGGCGAGATGACTTAATTGTCAGGCTTGCCTCTAAATATCCCATGTACGACTTGGAGCATAATAAGGGTTATGGAAGTCCAAAGCATTTAATAGCACTGCAAAAATACGGGGCTTCACCTTTACATCGCAAGTCTTTTCGTCCTTGCCAAATTTGATTGACGCCTCTGAAGATGCGGAGAAGGAGAGACGCGGTGACGCGGAGAATATTTGCTCTCAATTCCCTCATGTCTCCCTTGTCACCCGTGTCCCCCGTGTCACCCGTGTCCCCCGTGTCCCCCTTGTCCTCCTTGTCCTCCTTGTCCCCCGTGTCACCCGTCACCGCGTCCCCTTCCCCGTCAATCTCAACGATGATTACTCAATATTCAAGATTGGTAAGTCTGGATTTTGCTCATCGCTACTAAGCTTTCCTTCTTGAGTTTGCAATATTACCCAGCGACGATAATCTACTATTAATTGATGTAACAATCTTTGCTTAATTGTTAAAAGTACGCTTTTCAATAAACCATTGCCAGTGGTTTCTAAGATTGGTTTGGGCGTAAAGGAAAATGGCGGTGGTAACTCTACCTCTACTTCTAAATCCGCTCTACCTTGTAAACGAGTGCCAGTCTTGAATTGCGATGGTGATAAATGCCCTTTTAAATTTAGATTGAAGCGCTGGTTAATGTACTCAATGCCAAGGATTTCACAACCTTGCGATCGCAAGTGAATTTTGCCATTAGATTCTGCCCAAACTTTCATGTCTACGGTAGGCTGAATGCTTAGTGACATAAAACTAAGGGGACGCATTTTTAAACGAAAAATATCATCAGCTAACGGCTGAATTCGATTCGGATCTACTAATGCATAAACCAGACGTTGAGGCTGACGCAAATAGTGCTGAATGGGAATAGGCTGTTGTGGAACAGCAATTTCTACCGACTGGAAGGCGGTAAACTTGGTAGACATGCGTTCGTCAAAATAATTGTTTTATAATTCTATTATTTTTTAATTTTTGGAGTTTTTGAGAAAAAATGATAGTCAGAAGGCTAAAATTTTTTTGGATACTATATTTACTAAAAATATTGACTAAAAATTTTCTTTTTTTAAACAAACTTACACTTTGAACAAAATCCCATGACTTTATCGATCGCACATTTAGGCCCACCTGGTACTTATGCAGAACAAGCAGCTATTTTATACGTAAATTGGTTGAGCCAAAATCAAGGACTTCAAGCTACCTTATGTCCTTATCCTAGCATTGCCCAAACACTCCGAGCTGTTGCCCAATCTCAGGTAAACCTAGCTGTCGTACCTGTGGAAAATTCGATTGAGGGTAGTGTGACAATGACTATGGATACCCTATGGCAACTGGATAATTTACAAATTCAGATGGCTTTGGTAATGCCAATTGTTCATACGTTAATTTCCTGCGCTGATAGCATAGAGAGCATTAAAACAGTTTATTCTCATCCCCAAGCTTTAGCGCAATGCCAAAAATGGTTAGAGCAATTTCTACCCAATGTACAATTAATTCCTGCTAATTCTACAACCGAGGCATTGCAGATACTCAAGCGAGATTTAACAGTAGCGACTATCTCATCTGAGCGAGCAGCACAACTTTATAATTTACCTGTATTAGTTAATGGTATCAATGATCACCCAGAAAACTGTACTCGTTTTTGGGTGATCAGTCAGGCTGATATGCCTAATAACTATCAAAAATCTTCTCTTAAAGTCAGTCACACCTCCCTAGCTTTTAGCGTTGGTGCTAATTTACCAGGAGCGTTGGTTAAGCCACTACAAATATTTGCTCAATTAAATATTAACCTTAGCCGGATTGAGTCTCGTCCTACGAAGCGATCGCTAGGGGAATACTTATTTTTTATCGATGCGGAAGCAGACACGTCTCAAATCCAAATGCAATCTGCCTTACAAGAATTAACTGCATACACAGAAATACTAAAAATTTTTGGTAGTTATGGTGTTTTGCCTATGGGATAGGGGATAGGGGATTGGGGATTGGGGATTGGACATTGGGCATAGTAATATACCAATTACCAATTACCAATTACCAATTACCAATTACCAATTAAGTAGGTTGCCGGGAATAAACATAACTGATACCATTTCACGTTAATTGCGATACACATAAATAATGTAGAGACGTGCCATGGCACGTCTCTACAAAAAAATATGTTTCACTTACCAATTACAAATGACCAATGACCAATGACCAATGACAAATGACGACCTCAACGTGTAGAGAGGCGAGGAATATCGCGTCTCTAAATTTGTACTAACTTAATGAATTTACAACTTCTGATTAAAAGTATCTTTGAGAACAGTACGAGCCGCTAAATGATTGCGAGTAGAAGTCAAAATTTCTGTTTCCCGTTCTAAACGAGCAACAGTGTCTTGCATTTCTAGCAACGCTTGCTGTTCTAAAGCAACACCATAAAGATTGCTGGCTACCCAATAAGAAAGTTCTAAAGGCAAATCAGGTAAATCTTCTGGGAGTTCAATTTGTTGTTCAGTTAACTTGGCTGAGAGGCGAACAACATCTTTTAGTAGCTGAGATAACTCGTTAGCCAAAGGACGTAAATCTTTGGTGGGTGGATGATCTTCAATCCATTCAACTAAACCAACAGGATAGGGTTTCTCACGTACATACTCTAAAACACGAAATCTTTGCTGTCCCAAAGTCAACATTTTCATCCGATCATCCGGTAAACGTTGATAATGAACAATTTCGGCACAGCAACCTACATTAGCGATCGCACCTTTTGCCGGATCAACCATTAATACACCAAACCTGCGATCGCTTTCCAGAATCGTGTTCATCATGATTCTGTAGCGAAATTCAAAGATGTGCAAGGGCAATTGCTTTGTAGGGAACAAAACTACTTCTGACAACGGGAACAGAGGTAGTTCACGAACGGCAATTTTAGAAGAGGATGTCATTTTTACCTTGTTAGAACTTTGGTATAAGTTTTATCTGATAATTCTCTTTAAAATTTTTTTATTTTTTGCTTTTGCCGTACTATGTCTACATTCTAGCATCTGTTTCCCAGCAAATAAAAAGCCCTGAAGATATATCTTTCAGGGCAAGGTAAATATTTGCACAAGAGTCAATTGTCAATGGTCAATTATTAATAGTGAAAAACTCAACTCTGGACTATTGACTATTGTACAGACGCGTAGACGCTCGTAAGAGCGGCTTCAAGGTAAGAGTATAATCGCGTCTAATGACTAATTTATAGTTTTACTTCAATATCCACGCCTGAAGGCAGATCCAGTTTCATCAAAGCATCAATAGTTTTAGAAGAAGGCTGGTAAATATCAATAATGCGGCGATGGGTACGGGTTTCAAAGTGTTCTCGTGAATCTTTATCCACGTGTGGCGATCGCAGCACACAGTAGATCCGGCGTTTTGTCGGTAGGGGAATTGGGCCAATCGCTGTAGCGTTAGTACGATTTGCAGTATCTACAATCTTCTCGCAAGATGTATCTAGTAAGCGACGGTCAAATGCCTGTAAGCGAATTCTAATCTTTTGCTGCTGCAAAGTAGCCATTTTCGGTTGTCCTGGTTCTGATGAGTTGTAATTAGGGGTATAGGGGTATGAGGGTGTGGGGTGTAGGTGAGTAGGGCAATTATTTTCCCCTAAACCCTTACTCCCTTACACCCTTAAGTATTGGGGAATATAAAAGAGCAGAGAGGAATTATACCACCTCTGCTCCTTGTTTAATCAAGATAAACAGATGCTATTTGACGATTTTGGAAACGACACCAGCACCGATTGTACGACCACCTTCACGGATAGCGAAGCGCATTCCTTGTTCAATAGCGATCGCGTTGATCAGTTCTACTGTCATCTTGATCCGGTCTCCGGGCATAACCATTTCTGCGGCGCTACCGTCATCGGAGGTAAAGGTTTTGATAGTACCGGTTACGTCGGTTGTCCGTACGTAGAATTGAGGGCGATATCCTGCGAAGAAAGGAGTTTTACGACCGCCTTCTTTCTCAGTCAGAACGTACACTTCTCCTTCAAATTGAGTATGAGGAGTGATAGAACCAGGTTTGGCAATTACCATACCCCGTTCAATATCAGCTTTTTGGACACCGCGCAACAGTATACCGGCGTTATCCCCAGCCATACCTTCTTCGAGACTCTTCTTGAACATCTCGATCCCGGTAACAGTGGTGGCACGAGTATCTTTGATACCAACTAGCTCTACGTTATCGCCGATCTTGACTTTACCCCGTTCAATACGTCCGGTAGCTACTGTACCACGACCTGTGATCGAGAACACGTCTTCTACAGCCATCAGGAAGGGCTTATCAATATCCCGCTCTGGTGTGGGAATGTAAGCATCTACAGCATCCATCAAGTCGTAGATTTTGTCTACCCACTTATCTTCACCCTTTTGTGTCTTGGGGTTAGCGGTCATTTTTTCCAGCGCTTGCAGACCAGAACCTTTGATTACTGGGATGTCGTCACCAGGGAAATCATAGCTGGAAAGTAGTTCACGAACTTCCAACTCTACTAGTTCCAACAATTCTTCATCATCCACCATGTCTTCTTTATTTAAGAAGACAACTAGGTTGGGTACACCCACCTGGCGTGCTAGTAGAATGTGTTCACGGGTTTGGGGCATCGGACCATCCGCAGCCGAAACCACCAGGATCGCACCATCCATTTGCGCTGCACCAGTGATCATGTTCTTCACATAGTCAGCGTGTCCAGGACAGTCTACGTGAGCATAGTGACGGTTTTCTGTCTCATACTCAACGTGAGCGGTATTAATAGTAATACCCCGTGCTTTTTCTTCAGGTGCGTTATCGATTTGATCGTAACCTTTACCGGTAGCCTTACCGATCGCAGCCAAAGTCATGGTAATAGCTGCTGTTAATGTGGTTTTACCGTGGTCAACGTGGCCAATAGTGCCGATATTAACGTGGGGTTTAGTCCTTTCAAACTTTGCGCGTGCCATGAATGCTCGTTTCCTTTTTTAATTAAGCGTTCCCTTTGCTTTTAGCTATGATTGCTTCAGCCACGTTGCGAGGTACTTCATCGTAGTGGCTAAATTCCATTGAGAATATACCTCGACCTTGGGTCTTCGACCGGATGTCAGTGGCGTAGCCAAACATTTCTGCCAATGGGACTTTAGCAGTCACTTTGGCGAGACCTTGTTCAGAACCCATCCCCTCAATTTGTCCACGACGGGAATTGAGGTCGCCCATTACATCCCCAAGGAAGTTTTCGGGAACTTCAACCTCAACTTTCATCATAGGCTCTAAAAGGACGGGTGAAGCTTTCATTACAGCTTCTTTCATTGCCATTGAGCCAGCGATTTTGAAGGCCATTTCCGAGGAGTCCACTTCATGGTAAGACCCATCAACCAGCGTCGCTTTGACGTCAATGAGTGGATATCCAGCTAGAATACCCGATTCGCAGGTTTCTTTCATACCTGCTTCTACTGGCGAGATGTACTCTTTCGGTACAGTACCACCAACAATTTTGGAGACGAATTCAAAGCCGCTTCCTGGTTCTCCTGGTGCTAAGTCAATCACTACATGACCGTACTGACCTTTACCACCGCTTTGGCGAATGAATTTACCTTCTATTCTGTTGACTTGTTTGCGAATTGTTTCGCGGTAAGCTACTTGTGGCGCACCAACATTAGCTTCCACCTTAAATTCGCGTAACATCCGGTCTACAAGAATTTCGAGGTGCAACTCTCCCATCCCAGCAATTACCGTTTGGTTGGTTTCTGGATCGACGTTTACGCGGAAGGTTGGATCTTCTTCGGAGAGAGATTGTAGAGCTTTGGACAGTTTGTCCATGTCGTTCTTGGTTTTGGGTTCTACCGCCACCGAGATTACAGGCTCTGGAATAAACAAGGATTCCAGAATTACTGGTGAACCTTCATCGGTTAGAGTGTCACCGGTCAAGGTGTCTTTTAACCCGACTGCGGCTCCCAGGTCGCCGGCTCTCAATTCATCTACGTCAATGCGATTATCTGCCTTCAAAACTACCAGACGAGAAATTCTTTCTTTTTTGTTTTTGGTGGCGTTTAAGACGTAGCTACCTTTCTTCAGAACACCAGAATAAACACGAACAAACGTCAGACGACCATAAGGGTCAGCCATAATCTTGAACGCAAGTGCCGACAGAGGTTCATTATCGTCAGCATGGCGTTCTACCGTTTCGCCATTGGGTAGTGTACCCTGGATTGCGGGTACGTCAGGGGGTGCTGGCAGGTAATCGACTACAGCATCAAGCAGGAGTTGTACACCTTTGTTTTTGAAGGCTGAACCACAAAGCATTGGCACAATCGTACCTGCAACAGTGCCTTTACGCAGAGCAGTGCGGATTTCTGCTTCTGTGAGTTCTTCACCCTCAAAGTACTTGTTCATCAGATCGTCATCGGTCTCAGCTACCGCTTCAATCAGCTTGTTACGGTACTCCTGAACCAAATCCTGCATATCTGCGGGAATATCCTCATCCTTGATATCTGTTCCTTGGTCATTGCCGTAGACATACGCCCGCATTTTTACCAGATCAACCAGACCCAGGAAATCACTTTCGCTACCAATAGGCAATTGAATAGGAATAGCATTAGTCCGCAAGCGATCGCGCACTTGTTCGTAAACTTTGTAGAAGTTCGCGCCCGTGCGATCCATCTTGTTAATAAAGATGATCCGTGGAACTTTATAACGATCCGCTTGTCGCCATACTGTTTCTGTTTGTGGTTGCACACCACCCACAGAACATAAAACTGTAATTACACCATCCAAAACCCGCATGGAACGTTCCACTTCAATCGTGAAGTCCACGTGTCCTGGAGTGTCGATAATGTTAATTTGATGATCTCTCCAACTGGTGCTAATCGCAGCAGCTGTAATAGTAATTCCCCGCTCCCGTTCCTGATCCATCCAGTCGGTGACAGCGGTTCCTTCATGGACTTCACCAATTTTATGAATTATGCCAGAGTAAAATAAAATTCTCTCTGTTGTTGTTGTCTTGCCCGCATCTATATGCGCCGCAATACCGATATTGCGTACTCTCTCTAGCGGGTTCGTACGTGCCACAGCTGCCTCCTATACTTTTCGCCTCATGATATCTTGTATATTACACTTTGTTAAGATTCTATCTTTTCTGGTAAACCGTCTTTTTATTTAGTAACTACCACGATATATCTTTGTTCTTCGTAGAAACGCACCTGAGCGCGTTTCTACAATGTTTAGTAGCGGTAATGTGCAAAGGCTTTGTTTGCTTCTGCCATCCGGTGCGTTTCTTCGCGCTTACGAATTGAACTACCAGTTTCGTTAGCAGCATCCATCAATTCTTGAGCTAGTCTGCCAGCCATTGTCCGACCAGGTCTAGAGCGAGAAAACTGTACTAACCAACGCAATGCCAAACTTGTACCACGCTCCGCTCGCACTTCCATGGGTACTTGATAGGTCGCACCGCCTACTCGTCGAGCTTTTACTTCTACCAATGGCGTTGCATTCCGCACTGCTCTTTCAAACGTTTCCAATGGATCGCTTCCGGTTCTTTCCTCGATATTTTTCATCGCAGCATAAACAATCCTTGCGGCAAGTGATTTTTTGCCACTACGCATCACCCGACGGATCATCATGCTTACTAGGCGACTGTTATAAACAGAGTCAGGTGGAACTGGGCGCTTTTGAGTAACACCACGACGAGACATACTTCAACCTTAAATTTCTGAATTTAGCAACTAGATGATTTATGTTTAGACAGTTTTTCATTGCTGAAATCGCAATGGAACTGACCTGTTTAACTTGCTGCCCTCAACTAGACATACAAGGCGACAATAATTATATACCTTAATAGCTAATTTAATAGCTAATCTAACTCAATTTAAAATGCTGCTGTCGCTGATAGCATTCTAAAAATTCCCAGATTCACAGCAAATAGGGCGTTAGAGGCTTTACTAATCTAACTTATAAGTTTCTTAGACACTCATATTTTTTGACAGAATCAAGGCGATCGCACTTCAGACGGCCTGCGAGTAATTATTTTCATACAGGTCTTACATTCTGATGTACTTAGCTTTGTCCATTAGAAAACTATAGGAACACCTGCTCGCTTCTGATGGCATTTATTCCCGTACATTTGCACGGAACCAATTCAAATTCTACCATTGATTTTTGTTGAACAGTGGCACTACAAATCATAGCAAAAACAAAAAAAGTAAACTTTTTTTGCTGATGCAGACACACACCTTAGTCATTAAAGGTTAGTTTGTATGAGCTATGCCAACTGCTCTACAAAGAAATGTAAAGGCGAATTAGTTTCCAAACGCGATTAATCGAGTCTAACCGCGATTAATCGCGCCGTTCTCTATTTTTTTGGACGTTTGGTTCCATACTTGGAACGACCTTGCTTGCGGTCTTTGACTCCGGCTGTATCTAAAGTGCCACGAATGATGTGGTATCTCACGCCTGGTAAGTCCTTAACCCGACCGCCACGAATCATTACAACAGAGTGTTCTTGCAAGTTATGACCAATTCCTGGAATGTAGGCTGTGACTTCAAATCCAGAAGTTAGTCTGACCCTTGCTACTTTACGCAGAGCCGAATTCGGTTTTTTCGGTGTGGTCGTGTATACCCTAGTACAAACACCCCGACGTTGTGGGCATTGTTTTAGAGCTGGGGACTTGGTTTTTTGACGCGCTTTTTCGCGTTCGTTACGTATTAGCTGCTGTATAGTGGGCATGAGTTACAGCGCGTGAAGCTGCTTATAGTTTAACTTTTGACAACAAATTCTGATTATATCTTTTTTAGGTGTCAAAAGTCAATATAATATTATTTTTGCTGTTTGGAATAACCATCAATCACTAACAATTAACCAATAGCAAACGAATTACCACAGCCACAAGTAGCGTTTGCTTGGGGATTTTGGAAGCGAAAAGCACCACCCATTAGATCCTCAGAATAATCTATGGTTAGACCATCAACGTAATTAAAGCTTTCAGAGTCTATAACTACTTGAATACCTTCACATTCTAAAGTGCGATCGCCCGTCTTGACAGTTTCATCAAAATACATGTCGTAATACCAGCCAGAACAACCACCGACTTTAACTGCCAATCGAAACAACAGATTTGGTTGTTGTTGTTGCTGCTTAGATTTTAATCTTCTAATCTCGCTTACTGCTGCTGGACTCAGATGAATCATGGAATGAACTGGGGATTGAAAGCTTTACCTTAAAAATATTACAGGTTATGGTTGGTGCTTGTTCAAGGGGCATCGGGCATCAATCAGTTAACAGTTACCAGTTTAATTTTGATAACTGATAACTGATAACTGATAACTGATTAGTTGTCCCCTATCCCCTATATCCACTTGGCTATTTTGAATTTAATCTTCTGCGCGAGCGTAATCGTCTTGGAAACGGATAATATCATCTTCGCCTAAGTATTCTCCGTTTTGTACTTCAATTAATACCAAAGGAATCACGCCAGGATTCTCTAAACGATGGGCTGTACATTGGGGTACATATGTAGACTGATTATTGCCCAGCAATACTTCCTGATCACCACAAACTACTCTCGCTGTACCAGAAACAACTATCCAGTGTTCGCTGCGATGATGGTGCATTTGTAAACTTAGTCGGTGTCCGGGTTTAACTTCGATACGCTTAATTTTATAACCGCGCCCTTCTTCCAAAACCGTAAAAGAACCCCAAGGACGCAGTTCTGTTGCTGCAACACCTCTTGCAGTAATAGCGGAAGGCAAAGGAAGCGCATTCGTCTGTGTTGTTTCTTGGTATTGAGCCATAGTTACCTCATTCGGAGACATAACAAAACCGTTAGTACTCTTAACTATTGATGGAAAAATATGGCGCTATGTTGCAACCGTATAAATCAGCAATCTAGCCCACACCTGCCAAACATAGCAAAATCACAGTCTAAGGTGTAATCAATGACTGCTACCACTAACATATCTATATCAAGTCTTCACGAATTGAAGTGGCAACTTTTAGTTAGCTTTAAATTTGGGGATAGGGGATCGGAGATCGGGGATCGGGAATCTGAGAACAGGGAAATGGGAAGGGGGACAGGGAAAACTTATCAGTTATCAAATTAAACTGGTCACTGTTAATTGTTAACTGATTCATGCCCAATTCCCGATTCCCGATCCCTGATCCCCGATCCCTGATCCCCTATCCCCTATCCCTTCAACGTGGTTGCAAGAAAATACCTATACCGTTGTGAACACGAGCTGCGGTATTGGGGAAACGATCCAGAAGTTGTCCCCCTAAATAAAGACTGGTAGAACTACCACCATCCAGATTTAAAGCATCAACACAACCGATTTGCTGCATTAATTGAGCGTGTTCTGCTAAGGTAGGGCCAGCACCACCAGCACGGTTATGGACGGCGGCGATGATGAGGTTGCCTGTTGTTGTTCTACAAATACCACTACGGATCGCTTTTTGGGCAACAAAAGCATTACTGAATTGTTCGCCTTTGCCATTCAGGACAATTTGACGATTTTGTATAAGTAGGGGGCCTGCTCCGAGAATATAGGGGTAATTACTAAACTCTCCAGGACTGGTAGAACTGTCAATTTTTACTGAAGAACCAATAGGCAAAATGGAGGCGTTGGTGACAGCATTAGCACGTAGTACAAGCAAATATCCATCCGTAGGGATAGGAAAATTAGTTTGACCGACTTTACCTGCTGGTAACTGATTAGTAATTTGATCTTTCTGGATAGTAAGGATAATTTCGTTGTCGGTTAAGGGCGAATAGTTCACTCCCCAAGCAGGAGTATAACGAGCTATACCACTTTGCACATAACCACTATTGAGAGTTAAAATCGGCAATTTTTGGTTATTAGCAGTAATTAGATTTTCTAACAGGGTTAGACGACCCAGATAAAATTGACCAGAATCATTCCACGCGATCGCACCCCGGTTCAAAATGGGACTTGATAACCATTGACCATCTCGACGAATTGCACCCAAAGGTAGGCGATTATTGCGGTTAAAATAGCCACCATTAATCGCTGCGACTGCTAACTGTTGTTGGGCTGTTTGGATTAAAGGAGCAGTCCCCTCTAGGGTATTAGAGTTTGTAATAATTGGTCTAATTTTTAACCCGACAGTACGCGGATTGATTTCTAACCAAACAACTGGAAAGCGTTCTTGACCTAAATTTACATACTGCTGACGCCAGTTTAATCCCGGCGCCCACGTAATTGCTCGTGGTAGTAGTGTATCTGGACGAACATCGATAATCAGGCGATTCGGTGCAGTGCTAACTAGGGGGGCTAACCCAATGGGAATCTCTAGACGGATAATTGTCTGGTTGTTAACTACCTGTACTTGCTTAATTAATGGTGGAGGAGTGGGAGTAATGTTTTGTTGATTTTCGTTTGATGGCAATATCTGTTTTAAGAGATTTTCGGGAAATGGTGCGGGGGTAGGAATCTTTTCGATTGGCGGTGGTGGCGGGGGGGTGTAACGTTGAATTAAAGCTGGATCGGCGATACCATTTAAGGTGATTGTCCAATCTCTGGTGGTTGGAGCAGAGGGTTTGAGGATTGGGTTATTTGGATCGTCGCTTAAAGGTTGATTTTGTTTAACAAGGGCTTCTTGATTGATTTGCCAAGGAGTAGGGCGATCTAAATTGACGGTGACGCGTTCTATTAAAGATTCTTTGGTTTGATTAATCTCTGTGATTTTGGCGTTCGGTGTAGATATCACTAACGTATTACCCTGTACTTGCATTTGCCATTCAGATGTTTTGGCAAAATTGGTAATATCCAAGTAGCGATAACCCCCCGCCAAGGTGCTAACTAAAATCGGTGGTTTAGTCGCGGATGAATACCACTGTATTGGCTGTTTGGTAGGACTGTTGCTATTTAATAAATCTACGCCGAAAAATTGTCGAATTGCTGCATCGCTGATCTGAGTTGTCAATTGAGCTGCACTCAGGCGTCTTTGTAACCATGCCCCTGGTAAAATTCGACCATTGAGAGAAATTTGATTACCATAGTATATTACCCCTTGTAAAGGAGGTGCAAGTGGTTTTGGTTGAACTGTAGTTGTAGATTGGGTAAGTTTTGTCTTGGTTTGTTTTTCGGAGGCGATTGACTCGTGAGGAATAGCAGTATAAGCGATCGCACAATCTCCAATTACTGTGAAGCACAGTACAGATAAAACTATCGGTGATGTCAAAAACTTGACGAACCTATTGATAATACCAACTGCAACATCACTGGGTTGGCGTTGGCAAGAATTTAATGTTTTTACCATGAATGATTCAGTATTTTGGGAAAAATCTCACACACACACTAACTGAACTTTCTAAAATATCAAAAAATAATGACGTAAGTTTGGAACACGAACGTGATAATGTATATATGGGCTTTTTGTTTCTTGTTCAAGCGACAAGCAATTCTGCCACTATGAAAACTGCGATTTTGAGTGCGCTAAATTACAACTAGTGCTAAAAAATATATAACAGCAGTTAAAAGCTTTTAAGCTGAATCTAGGTGGACCATCCTCACTAGTTACTTGCTATTTAGGTGAGGTTTAGCTGGTAGCAACACAGGTAACAAAGGGTGGTCAGTAAAAATCTAGAGAGCTAATCCAAATAGATTTAGGAATTGCCAAATGGGTATATAGTGTAATACGCTGATTTTGTCGCTGAATCAGGATAATTTTTGTCTCAAAAATTAGAGATGTGAAGAATTTGATTTTTTTAGTTAAGCCGCAAAAGGCTACAGCCAATTAGTAAATTGTATTGGAAAATAAAGGGCATTGAGGAGTACATAGCTTCACGATATAAATCAAACACTGCGTAGGCAAACGTCGTTTGCTTAACTCAGGAAAAACCCATAAGAAACGACGCATAGATTTTAACACGGGCATGGTAAATATCAGCTCGAAGTTAAAATTTTTTTTCCTTAAATTTCGGTTATTGTGAATTTTTTCATTCGTGTATTTAGAAAATATTTCCCAGTTGCAAAGACCTAATTGTTAATTCATTGTCGGCATTACGATAGCAGGGTTAGTCTATGAATAAAAAATCGGTGAATCAAGAGCATCAAATTAGTTTTGCAGACAATTCTCAGGAGTGTACCTACCAAGGACAAAGGTGGCTGGTTGAAGAAAGAGATGCCTGCGGTGTGGGTTTTATAGCCCATCGTTTAAAATACTCTAGTTATGAAATTGTCTCAAAAGCTTTAGGTGCTTTGACTTGTCTAGAACACCGGGGTGGTTGCAGTGCAGACCAAGACTCTGGTGATGGTGCAGGAATTTTGACCGCGATTCCGTGGGAGTTGTTCCAAGAGGATTTTGCCACACGGGGAATGCAAATTCCTACTAACAACAATGTAGCCGTGGGGATGATATTTTTACCGCAAAACCCACAAGTAGCACAAAAGGCTAAAGCTGTAGTTGAGCAAGTAGCAGCTGAGGAAAATTTGACTGTACTGGGCTGGCGAGTAGTACCAGTAGCACCAGAGATATTGGGTGTACAGGCTAGAGAAAATCAACCCCAAATCGAACAAGTTTTTTTAGTCTCTGCTGATCAAAGTGGTGACGAACTCGAACGGCAATTATATATTACCCGTCGCCTGATCGCTAAAGCCATCCGCAATCATAATCATGACTGGTCAGAAGAATTTTACATTTGTTCCCTGTCAAGCCGCACAATCGTTTACAAAGGCATGGTGCGTTCAGCGGTTTTGGGAGATTTTTATCTCGATTTAAAAAACCCAGCTTATAAAAGTGCCTTTGCTGTATACCACCGTCGCTTTAGCACCAACACGATGCCGAAATGGCCCTTAGCACAACCGATGCGGCTTTTGGGTCACAATGGCGAAATTAATACCCTATTGGGTAATATTAACTGGATGACGGCTAGACAGGCAAGTTTAGAGCATCCAGTTTGGGGCGATCGCATCGAAGAACTCAAGCCTTTTGTCAATGTTAATAACAGCGACTCTGCGACCTTAGATAATGTATTTGAGTTACTCGTACGCTCTGGTCGTAGTCCCCTGGAAGCCTTGATGATTATGGTTCCAGAAGCTTATCAAAATCAACCTTCCCTACGTGATTTCCCGGAGATTGTTGATTTCTACGAATACTATAGCGGTCTCCAGGAAGCATGGGACGGTCCAGCACTTTTGGTATTTAGCGATGGTCGCAAAGTCGGCGCAACCTTAGACCGCAATGGTTTAAGACCTGCTCGCTATTGCATCACCAAAGACGACTATATTATTGTGGCTTCCGAAGCTGGTGTGGTGTCAGTTGATGAAGCTAGTATCATCGAAAAAGGCAGACTCGGTCCAGGACAAATGATCGCCGTAGATTTAGACAGCCATGAAGTCCTGAAAAACTGGGAAATCAAACAGCGCATTGCCAAAAAACAACCCTATGGAAAATGGTTGCAACAGCACCGCCAAGAACTCAAAACTTTGGTCAATGGTCATTTGTCATCAGTTAATGGTAACGGAGTCCACGCCAATGAAAATGGTAACGGACACCGAAAAATCATTAATCAACAACCAACAATTAATATAGATAGACAAAGCCTACTACGACATCAAGTTGCTTTTGGCTACACCACAGAAGATGTGGAAATGGTGATTCAGCCAATGGCCATGGATGGCAAAGAAGCAACTTTCTGCATGGGTGATGATATTCCCTTAGCCATCCTCTCGGAAAAACCCCACTTGCTGTACGACTACTTCAAACAGCGCTTTGCTCAAGTGACAAATCCCGCCATTGATCCTCTGCGGGAAAAATTGGTGATGTCGTTAAAAGTCGAACTGGGTGAACGGGGTAATTTGTTAGACCCCAAACCAGAGTATGCTCGCAGATTAAAACTAGAGTCGCCAGTGCTGACACAAACCGAACTCGAAGCAATTAAAAATTCCGAGTTTACGACAACTGAGTTATCAACACTGTTTAGCATTACCAAAGGTCCAGAAGAATTAAAAGCCGCAGTCAAATCTTTGCAAACCCAAGCAGTAGAAGCAGTGCGTGCTGGTGCAAAGATTTTAGTACTGAGCGATCGCGCCCGTGAAGGAATCAGCTCAGAATATTCTTACATTCCTCCCTTATTGGCGGTGGGTGCGGTACACCATCACCTGATTGAGTCAGGACTGCGGATGAAAGCATCCTTGGTGGTTGACACAGCTCAGTGCTGGAGTACTCACCACTTTGCTTGTTTAATTGGCTACGGTGCTGGTGCGATTTGTCCGTACATGGCCCTAGAGACAGTAACTGATTGGTGGGCAGATCCGAAAACAAAACAATTTATGGAGCGAGGTAAAATTGCTAACCTCACTCTCGACCAAGCTATCGGTAACTATCGCCAAGCAGTAGAAAATGGTTTGCTGAAAATTCTCTCGAAGATGGGGATTTCCTTACTATCTAGTTACCAAGCAGCCCAAATATTTGAAGCGATTGGTATTGGTGGCGATTTACTACAGCTAGCATTTAAAGGTACAACTTCCCGCATCGGTGGTTTGAGTGTCAGCGATCTGGCTCAAGAAGTGCTATCTTTCCACATCAAAGCTTTCCCGGAACTTCAGACTAAGAAATTACAAAACCTTGGTTTTGTCAATTATCGTCCCGGTGGTGAATACCACATGAATAGCCCCGAATTGGCGAAAGCGTTACACAAGGCTGTTGATGGCAAGAACTACGACCACTACGAAGTTTATAAGAAGTATCTGCAACAAAGACCGTTAACTGCACTGCGGGACTTGCTCGACATGCAGAGCGATCGCACTCCGATTTCTATAGAAGAAGTAGAGCCAGTTAGCGAAATTGTCCAGCGCTTTTGTACCGGTGGTATGTCCTTGGGAGCTTTGTCGCGAGAAGCTCATGAAACTTTAGCGATCGCCATGAATCGCATCGGTGGTAAATCTAATTCTGGAGAAGGTGGAGAAGATCCAGTCCGGTTCACAGTCTTAGATGATGTCGATGCTGCTGGTCATTCGCCGACTTTGGCTCACCTGAAAGGATTACGCAACGGTGATACCGCTTCCAGCGCCATCAAGCAAGTAGCATCAGGACGTTTTGGTGTCACACCACAGTACCTGATGAGCGCCAAACAAATTGAAATCAAAATTGCTCAAGGTGCTAAACCAGGGGAAGGTGGACAATTACCAGGAAAGAAAGTCAGCCCCTACATTGCGATGCTGCGGCGCTCGAAGCCTGGTGTTACCTTGATTTCACCACCACCACACCACGATATTTATTCGATTGAAGACCTAGCGCAGTTAATTTTTGACCTGCACCAAATCAACCCGCAAGCCCAAGTGTCGGTGAAGCTAGTTGCAGAAATTGGGATTGGCACAATCGCGGCGGGTGTCGCGAAAGCTAACGCTGATATTATCCAGGTTTCCGGTCATGATGGTGGTACAGGCGCTTCACCACTAAGTTCTATTAAACACGCAGGCTCTCCGTGGGAACTCGGATTGACAGAAGTGCATCGTGTGCTAATGGAAAATAGTTTGCGCGATCGCGTGATTCTGCGTGTAGACGGTGGGATCAAGAGTGGTTGGGACGTAATCATGGGTGCGTTGATGGGAGCAGAAGAATTTGGCTTCGGTTCGATCGCCATGATTGCCGAAGGTTGTATCATGGCTCGTATCTGTCACACAAATAACTGTCCTGTGGGTGTTGCTTCTCAAAGAGAAGAACTACGGAAGCGGTTTACAGGTATCCCAGAACACGTCGTTAACTTCTTCTACTTTATCGCCGAAGAAGTCCGCAGCTTACTAGCACGACTTGGTTATCGTTCACTATTAGATATAGTTGGACGTGCTGATTTGTTGAAAGCGCGCCAAGATGTGCATATTAACAAGACACAAACACTCAACCTTGACTGCTTATTACGGCTACCAGATACCAAAACCGACCGTAGCTGGTTAGTGCATGAGAAAGTTCACTGCAACGGCGATGTTTTGGATGATCAATTACTTGCTGATCCCGACATTCAAGCTGCAATTAGTAATCATGGTGTAGTTACGAAGACATTAGCTGTTGTGAATACTGACAGAACCGTTGGTACACGTCTAGCGGGAGCGATCGCCTCCCAATACGGCGACGATGGCTTTAGGGGCCAGATTCACCTCAACTTCCAAGGTAGCGTCGGACAAAGCTTTGGTGCTTTCAACTTACCTGGAATGACTTTGACTCTGGAAGGAGAAGCCAACGACTACGTAGGTAAAGGAATGAATGGTGGTGAAATTATCATCAAACCACCGACAACAGCTAACTACGAATTATCACAAAACGTGATTATTGGCAATACCTGTCTCTACGGTGCTACTGGGGGGATGTTGTTTGCTAACGGTTTGGCTGGAGAACGTTTTGCTGTCCGTAATTCCAAGGGAACAGCAGTTATAGAGGGAGCAGGTGATCACTGCTGCGAATACATGACTGGTGGGGTGGTTGTTGTGCTTGGTAAAGTCGGACGTAACGTTGGCGCTGGTATGACTGGTGGACTAGGTTACTTCTTGGATGAAGATGGTAGGTTCTCAGAATTAGTTAACCGGGAAATTGTGAAAATTCAGCGAGTGATGACAGGAGCAGGTGAAAAGCAACTCAAAGAATTAATCACAGCTCATCTGCATCGCACCAAATCACCAAAAGCAAAAATGATTCTCGAAAACTGGGAAGAATTCTTACCGAAATTCTGGCAATTAGTTCCACCTTCTGAAGCCGAAGGACCAGAAGCTAATCCTCAACAACAAAAGCAGTTGAGTCCAGTTTAGTTTAACAGGAAAGGCGCAAAATATTGCGCCTTTCTTATTTTTTGGTGAACAATAATATATTTTTAAACGCAGAGTCACGCAGAGTTTTTCCTCTACAATTATGGAAGGACTCTGCGTGTCTGTTGGTTACTCCGCAAACCTCTGTATTTAAATACGCTATTATTTTACGCAAACTTCTACTTACTTATTATTGAGGCATTTGTTTTTTTGTATTTGCAATTAACTTATAGTTTTTATCTTGTAATTGTAATAATTCTGGGATAGTAACAAAGCGATAACCTTGTTGTTTTAATTTACTAATAATTTGTGGTAAAGCTGCTACAGTATGAGAACGATTGCCACCCCCGTCGTGCATTAATACAATACCACCCGGCTTGGCCTGTTTTAGAACTCTACTCGTTAATGTCGAAGCATTGGGGCGATTGTAATCTACAGAATCAGCCGACCACATTACTACTGTATACTTATTGTTTTTTGCATAACTCGCTAAACCATTGTGCAGTATTCCACCAGGAGGACGAAATAAAGTAGTTTTCGCACCTGTAACTTGAGATATTAATTCTGATGTATGGTCAATTTCAAAGGCTGCTGCTTGCTGATTAAAAAAGTGATACCAGTGATGCCAAGTGTGATTGCCAATGACATGACCTTCTGCTACAACTTGTTTAGCTAAATTAGGATAATTTTTCAGATTTTGTCCAACTACAAAGAATGTGGCCTTAATATTATTTTCTCTCAGAACATTTAATACTTGTGCAGTGTAACTAGGCCAAGGTCCATCATCAAAGGTCAGAGCTATAACTTTATCATTTGGGGGAAGTTTTGCCTGATTAATTATTACCCCTTGAAAGCGCGATGGTATAGTGTAGGAAATGCCTTTTAATGTTGCCTGTTGTTGCCAACTTGCTAGCATGACAGTCTTGAATTGTTTTAGGCGTTTTTGAGTCCCTGTTTTGACCCCTGTATCATTTATAGTATTTATAGTAGATTGCGTCTGAATTTCAGAAGTACTCTGGTTAATAGGCATAATCAAACCAAGGCTCAAGCTGCCGCACAAGGCAATTAGTGAAATCAATATTCCTTGCGGCCAGACAACAGACTTATTATTTTCCACGTCATAGCTCCTTCAATAATTTAACCATCAGCCACCTTTCTGACGGTAATTTATAACACAATTTTTCAAATTATTTTTAGATACTCTGCTATTTTCTGCTAGTCCTAGAAAATCATCCAGATCAACAGGAAATCAAATATCAAACAGAGATATTGTAGAGGTCTAACTGAATCCTATATGATTTAGCTTTGGAAGGCCAATGCTTGTAATTGAATATATTTACTGTTGTTAATATTTCGTTGTTTTTAATATTTAAAGTATAGATTTTATTTTTTATCTAAAGTATATTCTACTTATAGGTAATATTTTTACATTGAAAAAAAATATTAATTTTTTGGTCAAATCTAGCAGTCAAATTTACATAAACTAGCTAAGACGTACATCAGTCAAAATAGTTTCTTTTTTTGACACCTTTAAAACTTAATTTCTATAATCATTTATTTAACTATTTTATACAGGAACAAATAAAGTTTTACCTTATTACTTAAATCTACTGTGTTAGGAAACTCTAGAAAATCATTTATCTAATTTCTGCAACCAATAAAATTTATTCCTCTTTGTCTCTTCATAACATTTGATTTTGGAGCTAGTCAGAGTTGGGTGCAAAGCGTCACGCCTGATAACCGTCTCTGACTGTGTTGTTTCCTTTATACCAATTTAAAAAAGAATGCAACAGATGGAGTTACAGAACTCTTATGCACGAAAGAGTTTCCCAATCCGTCTTGAAAAGCTTTGAGCGCCGGCTTCTGGCGCACCCTTCGGGTAGACACGGAGTGGCTTCCAAAGGTAGCCGCAAAGCGTCTACAAACTTTTTGCAAAATCTATAGACGCATGAAGTGCGGCTACCTTTGGTAGGCGCGTTAGCGACTTCTGCAAGTAGACAGGGAGTGTCTACTCGACAGAGTAATCCAAAATCCAAAATGGCATTAACCTACCCAACGATCCTGAGCAAAGCCAATAGCAACTCTGGCTAGCAAAACAGAAAACCAGCCTAGAATCAGGTATGCTTGACGGGGATAACGCTCCAAAAAAACACCGAAAGCAACGCTCAAGGGTACAATGCCATAAGCTAGACGGCTCAATGATATCGTACCACCAGAAGCTAGTAGTAAAGCGATACCACAAAAGCCGTAAAAAACAGTAACCGAGGTCAATTCTTTACGTAAGTGCCATAAAATATAAGCACCTCCCAAAACCATGACCGCGTTGAGTAAGTTAGTGATATATCGATCATTAACTAGTATGAGAGAAAATGTAACCACAGCATAAAAGCCGTAAATCTTCGTAACTGAACTCAACTTTTGTTGATGCCGCCACAACAGACAACCACTGCTAACTATGATACTAAACAAGAGTGGATGTAATAATCTGTGAATCCAGCTTTGCTGTGTATCTAGTCTACCTAGTGCGATTTCTGACAGCATCTTCCACCAACCTTGGCCATCAAATCCAAAAGAGGGACGCCATCCTTTTTGAGCATTAATAAAGGCGATCGCATCACCAAAATCAATTGCACAATATAGACTAAATACAAGCAGCCCTATAGCTGTAGCAGCAGCTGCTAAGTAGGCGGCTCTTGGACGACGCTCTTTCCAAGCTGCGATTAAGAAGGCTGGGATTAATGCTATACCTGTAGGACGTGTCGCAGTCGCCATTGCACCCCACAAAGCAGTCCAACGATATTGATGACGATCAAAAGCACGCAAAGCAGCTGCACTTAAAAACAGATATAGTCCTTCGGTATAAATTACTGTTCCAAATAATGAGAGAGGACACCAGGCTAACACAGTAGTTGTCCATCTAGCTTTACTTGTTCCATGATGTTCGCAAACCCAAAAGTATACACAGTAAAGTGCTGCTAAAAATGCGATGTTATTTACTAATAACCCAGCCACTTGAAAAGGTAAACCCAGATCCATAACACCGCGAACCATTAGGGGAAACAATGGAAAAAAAGCAACGTTGTGTTGACGCCCATCATTAATAAATTCATATCCAGAAGTAGCAATGGCACGGTAATGTAGGCTATCCCAACCGTCAAATACTCCCAAACCAAAGCTGGGTAAAATTCCTTCTACAGGTTTGGGTAGATTTGGTGCGATTAGCAACATCGCAGCCCAAATAAATAATCGACTGAGTAACCAAATTGTTGCGGGAAAAAGGAAATCACTTTCCCATATACTTTTTTTGATAAATATCTGAACTTGAGCCATAAGCATTGGTTGTTTAAACTCCTCGGTAAATGTTTATGCTTATGGCTGTAAACCAAATGTCTGTTGGTAATATTTTATGCATTTCACTCCTCCACCAAAATCAATAACTTACTGAAAGCAAACTGAAATGATTAAAATATTTGCAGTTACTATTCAGTAGTCAAGATCGAAGTACTATTTTTATTAGCCTAAGCATTTGTTGTTGCATATATAGTATTGTTGTTAACAATTTTTCCAAAAAATAAAATTAAACAAAGACATTAAGTTATTTCAAAATATACTGTTCTTCGGTTTTAGCTGTATTTGCATAAGTTTTGGAATAATGAGCATTGATATAATCCATAATGTTTTTATCATTCTTAATTTGAATAGTCCATCGGGTTAATATAATTTGCTCTGGGCGATATTTTTTTAATATGCCAAGCATTTTGGCAAACGTCAAATCTCCAGAATTTATTCTTTTATAAGACATAACAGCAATTTCCGGCGGGACGATTAAATCATTGTAAAAAGCATACATAGGATTATCTGTAAATACCCAGTTTGTAAAATCTTTGTATTTTTCAACCATTCGCATTAATTCTAAATTCCTGGGTACACTCCCATGAGGATTTGGAGGAGTTGTAATTACTAAACTAATGAAGATTACGACTAAAGAAAAAGGTAGAAGTATTTTTTGGAAATTAATATTAATCGCTTGGAAATCTTTATGTAAACTCTGCAAAAATAAATCATATAATAAAGCCACCCCATAAGCAGCTAGCCAACAAATCGGGATAGCAAGTAAGGGATAATAGTGATACCAAAGTGGTTGATGATTGAGCAAAATCAATATGGCAGTAACTAACCAGGAAAATGGCAGTAATCCATTTTTATTTTTTTGAGATATAATTGACCAGATCCCGATAAAAGCAAGAAAAATATAATCATAATCTTGATGAATCATGTAGCTGAGATATTTCAGATTATTAAAATTTTCAATGTCTAAATTCTCTGGTTGTTTGAGATGGGTAAAAATTAATTGTTCTTGGTTATCAAATTGTTGATAAAAGACTCCGAATAAGATATAAACTGATCCTAGAACAATCAACCATAAACTTATATTCTTAAACAAGACTATTCTATTTTTTTGAATTTCCTGAATTTTGCTATCAGAGGCTAACAAATCGAATAATATTAAAGGAATTAAAAATACAGTAAAGAATTTAGCTTGCAAAGATAACGCAAAGCATCCAGCAGATAATATCAAATATAAGTTATTTTTTTTATATTTATATATTTTTAACAAATAAACAGATAGCATCGCTAAAGATAAGGATGGAATGCCAATCATTACCGAAATACTTAAGCGAATATATAACCAAGAGGTAAATAATAATATTGTCCCTATTAAAGCTGCAAACTTACCTAATTCCAGGAATATTATTTGATAAAAACACCAGATTAATATCGCTGAAAATATAAGTGTCAGTAAGCGTGCAGCAAAGATAGAATTACCAAATAGTTTCAGCCAATTTGATAAAATAATAGTAAAGAGGGGTGGTTGATCATTCCAAATTTGACTATAGAGAGAAAAACCCTTTGAGTACAAAAATGCTTTCATTAAATTAAAGCCTTCATCAT
This sequence comes from Pelatocladus sp. BLCC-F211, assembly GCF_041928655.1. Classification (NCBI taxonomy): domain Bacteria; kingdom Bacillati; phylum Cyanobacteriota; class Cyanophyceae; order Nostocales; family Hapalosiphonaceae; genus Pelatocladus; species Pelatocladus sp. BLCC-F211. The sequence continues at coordinate 90,018 of NZ_JBHFLM010000224.1, forward strand.
AGTCAAATTGAAATGTTTGTGTGATTGGTTCAAACCTAATTGCAATTACTAAAATAATTACTAGTGATATTATTGAAAATTGAAATAAAATGTTTTTTATTTTGGTAATGTTCATATAAATCGCAAGTTTGGCATAGTTATTAAGGGCGGGCATGAATAATTTTATTATTGATAAAACTTAACACAGATTGTTATACCAATTCAATTAATGATTGCAACATATCCTTGGTAAAGACGCGATAATACTCTTACGAGAAGCCGCTCTTACGAGCGTCTACGCGTCTTTACAGATGGTCTATTTGTCGCATTCTTTTTTCAAATTGGTATTACTAAACCCCTCCTATAGATATCCTGTTTGATTTGTGAAAAATACTTTTTAAGAACGTAGACGCTTTAGCGACTTGCGGCAGGCTAGCACAAAGTACGCAAAGTACGCAAAGAAGGAGGTAAGGAAATTTTCAATCAGGATTTATGATTACTAAATAAAAGTTAAGTATTAAGTATTAAGTAATAAATAATCACTAAATTATTTATTGAGTTCTCTTGACAAATAAATACACGTCATCGCGCTGGTAGACTAGTTGAAATAATTGATAATTTTTCAGTTGATTTACTAGATTTGCGGCAAATTCTGGATTGCGCGTACCATCTGGGTGGCGCACGTTCAGCAATATATACTCAAATGGATTTAAGTCTGCGGGTGGGCCGCTAATATCATCTACAAATTGAATCATCGGACGGTGACTTAAATGTGGGGCGATGCTGTGGGTAGTTAAAACAGGGCCTTTTGTCTGAACTTGAGCGATCGCTTGATTTGTTGCTTGCCAATTATCAACTGTTCTCAGATATCGTGACCAAAAATAGCCGTATTTTCCTAATACCATGAAACCTAATATTGCCCACAAAATTATTTTCTTTTTGGAACGCAGCCATCCTTGATCAGCAGCAAGACTAGCAATTACAGCCAAAATTAAAAATGGCAGTATCGGTAAAGAATATTGATGAATTAAGTCACGTTGGGCTGATTTTTCAGAAAGAATATTTAAAGCTAATGCTGGAATCGCACTTACCAAAGGAGTTAAATATCGCGGTGTAAGTCCCCAAATTACAGGTGCAACTAACAATCCTAAATATTCCAGTGTATCTAGTGAAAATACTTTACCAAAAATGATATTTGGTTTGAGGAAAATATTACTAGCAATTGCGAAAACAGAATCACCTAAATAGCTGTAACGTTCTACTGCTGCTGCTTCATTATTACTAAATAGGGGAATAATTACTTGGCTAGAAATTAAAAACCAACTGATACCAGCAATCAGAGCAAATGTACCGCAAAAACGCCGCCGTTCAAACACCAGCAGCCAGAAACCCATCGCCGCTACCGTCAGCGATAAGACGGCTTTACAACCCAAAATAAAAATAGTACCAAGACAAAACCACAATACCTTACCTAACCGTGCTGCCAAAACAACACCCAGAAATACGGGAATAGACATTACTTCTGGGTGAAATTCAAAGATATTGACATTAAAAATCAATGGATACAGTAGATAAACTGCTGTCATTGCTACTGCTTGGCTTTGCTTCAGTCCTGCTTGTAAGGCAAGATAATAAGTCGGTACAGCACCTAAAGCGAGGGATACAGCTTGTACAGCTAACAACCAGTAGGCGCTGGGATAAATCTTGTAAAGTAAAGCCAATGGATAGACTGAAAAAGCTGCATGGTTCCCCATGTGATGAAAGCCTAGAAAAGAGGAAATAGGCGGTTGTCCTTGGCTGATTAAGTAAACAACCTGGTCGTAAATTCCTAAATCCAGAACTCCTGACTGAAACAGTGTATGTCTGATGCTGCTGCACGCAAACAACACTAAGGCGCTGATCCCAGTCATCCAACCGATAATACCAAACTGAAAAAGTTGTTTTTTCACTCCTCGTTACAAGTAAAAAATATTGTTAATCTTTTCTTAATCTAATTATTTTACGATTTTCTGGAAAAAAGACAGAAATAGAGACATTTAAGTTTCAATTAAGCTTTTTATCTCTAGCAGAAGAGTTTTTCACAAATAAATAAACGTCGTCTTGCTGGTAGTTGAGTTGAAACTGTTGAGTATTTTTGAGCTGATTGACTAACTTCATGGCAAAATCGCGATTACTGAGCCAACCGGGATGACGGGTATTTAAGAGTATATATTCAAATTTCGTTATCTCTGCTGGTGGGGAATTTGCATCTGTAAACTCAATGAGTGGACGATCGCTTAAATGAGAGGCAATTTCGGCAGTGGTATAAACACCTCCTTGGGTTTTAACTTGGGCGATCGCTTGTCGTGTAGCTTGCCAAGTATCGAATGAGTCCAGATAAATTGTCCAAAAATATCCGTATTTAGCTAATGCAAAAAAAGCTACTAAAGACCAAAGGATAATTGTTCTTGGTCTTTGTATCCATCCTTTTCCAGTAGCCAGGGTTTGAATTACGACCACTAACAAAAAAGGTAGGATTGGTAAAGAATACTGATGTACTAAGTTTCTTTGTTGACTAGCATTCGCGAGAATATTCAACATCAGTGTGGGAATAGCAGCAATTAAAGGTAGCAAATGTCGAGGCGAAATTCCCCAGATCACTGGTGCAAAAAGTAAAGCTAAATACTCTAAAGTATTGAGAGAGAAAATTTTTGCTAGTACTAAGTTGGGATTGAAGAGTAAATTTTGAGCGATTTCAACAAAAGAATTTCCCAGGTAGCTATAGCGTGAGATGTGGCGAGTGACTGAGGCTGCTTCACCACCAAAAAAAGGGATGATGGCTTTGGTGGCGATCGCAAACCAAATAATTCCACTAAGTATGGCGATCGCACCATACAACCGCCTTTTTTCAAATACCAGTAGCCAGACTCCCATGGCTGCAACTGTGAGAGACAATACTGCTTTACATCCCAATGCAAGGAAGATACTGAAACAAAACCAGCCAAATTTTGCCAAACGGGCAGCTAAAATTGCTCCTAAGAGTGCAGGTAAGGCTATGACTTCGGGGTGAAAATCATACAGATTAATATTAAATACCAATGGATACAATAGATAAACTATTGTCACTGCGATTACTTGTCGCGCCGTTAGTCCAGCTTGACGCGCCATAGAATTAGTTAGCAGCGCACCTGATGCTAAGGCAGTTGCCTGTACAAACAACAACCAGTAAACACTAGGATAGATTTTATAAAGTAAAGCCAATGGATATAAAATTGTCGCCGCATGATCCCCAAGAATGTGAAACCCCAAGAATGAGGAAATAGGGGACTGTCCTTGGCTAATTAAGTAGACGGCTTGATCGAAAATTCCTAAATCCCAAGCCGCAGAATGAAACAGTTCGTGTCGTAAACTGCTACACCCAAATAATAATAAGACACTAGCGCAAGTTATAAAGGAGACGCGATTCATCGCGTCTGTACAATATTTATTGGGCATTGGGCATTGGGCAACAAGTTCTTAATTTTGACTTTTGACTTTTGACTTTTGACTTGTTTTGTCCCCAATCCCCTTCACCCAACCCAAAGTTCCTGGGCAAATCGGACGGAGAAACTGGCAAGTAAAATCGTGAAAAAGCATAAGGTTAAGTATCCGTAGCGAGGATAGCGAGATAACAACACACCAAGGGCGATGCTGAATGAAACTATTCCGTAGACAATGCGATTCAATGACCAAGTTCCGCCAGAGGCAAAAATTAGTCCCAAACCACAGAAACCATAAATTACTGTGATCAAAGTTAATTGTCTGCGTAAATGCCATAACAAGTAAGCACCACCTAAAACCGCCAAAGTGTTAAGCAGAGGATCGCCTACGAGTATCCATAAAAGTAAAAATAAAACTGCAAAACCATAATCTACTTTTGCTGCACCCAAGCGTTTGCGATCGCGCCAAATCAAAAAACCAATCAAAACGATTGCAGTAAATAATAGCGGATGCAGGGGATCTTTAATCCAGCCGTATTTCCAATTAGCTGTGCCGATTGTAATTTGCATCAGCATTTTCCACCAACCCTGCCAATCAAATCCCAAAGAAGAACGCCAGCCTTTTTGGGCGTGAATAAATGCCAAAGGATCGTCAAATTCGATATCACAATACAGGCTAAATAGCAATATTCCCGCAGCAGTAGCTAAACCAGCAAGATAAGCAACAGGCGATCGCTTTTGTTTCCAAGCAGTAATTAAAAAAGCCGGGATCAGTGCTAATCCTGTGGGACGTGTCGCTGTTGCCATTGCTCCCCAAAAGCCACTCCAACCATACTGATTCTTGTCAAAAGCCCGTAAAGCTGCTGTACTCAAAAATAAATACAATCCCTCAGTATAAATTACTGCTGTAAATAACGATGGTGGACACCATGCTAGTACAGCAATTGCCCAACGTGCGCCCTGTGTACTGTGAAATTCCTTTACCCAAAAATATACACAGTAAAGTGTAGCTAAAAAAGCAATATTGTTGACTATCACCCCTGCAACTTCAAACGACAAGCCAAAATTCATCATTCCCCGCACAATCAGAGGAAATAAGGGAAAAAAAGCTATATTGTGTCCTTTGCCATCATCCAGGTATTCATAACCAGAGGTAGTGATATTGCGGTAATGGATGCTATCCCAAGCATCAAAAACCCCCCAGCCAAAAACAGCTGCTTTTCCTCCTGATGGTGCATCCAACAAAGGAGCAAGCAATAACATAGCACTCCAAATCACCAGCCTGCTGGAAACCCAGATTGTTATGGGAAAGAGTACATCATTTTTTAACAGGTATTTTCTGATATAAGACATAAAAGAATCGGGAATAAGGGATTCTCCAAAGGAGACACTACACGTAGACGCGTAAGCGGCTTCTCGCAGAGTACGGGGATCGGGGATTAAGCAACAAGTTCTTAATTTTGACTTTTGACTTTTGACTTTTGACTTTTGACTTTTGACTTTTGACTTGTTTTGTCCCCTATCCCCAAGAGTACGAAGCAATTTAAGATTGGAGTTGTCTGTTGATCCCTAAATAATTGTGAAAACAATAACTCTTCTTGGTTCTACTGGCTCTATCGGTACTCAGACTTTAGATATTGTCGCTAATAATCCGGATAAGTTTCGGATTGTTGGTTTAGCGGCTGGGAATAATGTGGAATTGTTAGCTGCTCAAATTCGACAATTTCGACCGAGTATAGCAGCGATTTATGCAGAGGAAAAATTATCAGCACTCAAGGAAGCGATCGCTGATCTTGATCCCCAACCAATTCTCTTGGCTGGTGATGCAGGGATCGTAGAAGTTGCACGCTATGGTGATGCTCAAACTGTGGTTACGGGTATTGTTGGCTGTGCAGGATTATTACCGACGATTGCAGCAATTGAAGCTGGTAAAGATATCGCTTTAGCTAATAAAGAAACTTTGATTGCTGGTGGCCCTGTTGTTCTACCTTTAATTGAGAAACATGGGATAAAATTATTACCAGCAGATTCGGAACATTCGGCGATATTTCAATGCTTGCAGGGTGTACCGCAAGATGGATTGCGTAAGATTATACTTACAGCTTCCGGTGGTGCTTTCCGGGATTGGCCTACAGAAAAATTAGCAGAAGTGACTGTTGCTGATGCCCTTAAACATCCTAATTGGTCGATGGGCCGGAAAATCACTGTGGATTCTGCCACTTTGATGAATAAGGGATTAGAAGTAATTGAAGCTCATTTTTTGTTTGGTTTAGATTATCAAGACATTGAAATTGTCATCCATCCCCAAAGTATTATTCACTCTTTAATAGAACTTCAGGATACTTCTGTGTTAGCTCAATTGGGCTGGCCTGATATGCGTTTACCTTTGCTATATGCTTTATCTTGGCCCGAACGCATTTACACCGACTGGGAAAGATTAGATATGGTAAAAGCTGGTAATTTAACCTTCCGGGAACCAGACCACAAGAAGTATCCTTGTATGCAGTTGGCTTATGCTGCTGGTAAGGCTGGTGGTTCGATGCCGGCTGTTTTGAATGCAGCAAATGAACAAGCCGTAGCTTTATTTTTGTCAGAAAAAATTAGTTATTTAGATATCGCTCGGTACATCGAATGGGTATGCGATCGCTTCTCATCTGAAAACCGTTCAAATCCCACTTTAGATGACATTTTGGCTGCCGACCAATGGGCTAGACAAGAAGTTTTGACTGCCACTAAAAATTTGGAATCTCACCCCAAAATAATTTCCCTTAGATAAAAAATAAAATACTTCAATTAATTAGCGTTCAGTATAAGGCTGAACGCTGAAGTTTTCATAAATTAATTATTTTAAATGGAAGCAAAAATATTTTATATTTTTTTATAAAAATTATTATAAAAAATCAGATGATTTGTGTTACTATTTTGTGTACTAATATTCAGGAAAAATAAACATAAAACCTAATATTGATTTTAAATAATTGCTGTCCTTTGTGGTTATCAAAAAATATCTTTATAACCACATAATTGAGATTTATTAGCATTCTTCAAACAGAGTTTACCACCACAATTTAATTTTAAATTAAATCGCCTTTTCTAACATCATCTTGTTGACAGTCAAGGCGAGATTTTGGGATTGATGATTATGCTTATAGCCCTAATTGTCGCTTGGTTAATATTCACAATCTTAATTAAAGTAGTCAAAACGACCGTGAAAACCGCTTTTATCATTGCTGCGATCGTCGTTTTGCTACAGGTTGGCTATGGTATTGGGCCTCAAGAGATATGGAATTATATAGTGCAAATTCCCCAGAAGTTACCACAGATAGGTAAGTAGTGAGGGATCGGGGATCGGGGACAAGGGGGACAACTTCTCAGTTATCAGTTATCAGTTATCAAATTAAACTGGTAACTGTTAACTGTTAACTGATTCATGCCCAATGCCCCCAATGCCCATTGACCAGCAATCATTTTTTCAATGAAGCTGAGATTTTTGCCAACGCATCTTGAACGTTGGCAGGTAGTTGACGCATGATTTTACCTCTTTCTCGGTCTAGGGCTACTAATGTGACTTGACCTGTAACATACAATTCTTGTCTATCTGGAGATTCAATCACGTAATCCCAATTGATGCGGACACTGGTGACTTCTGTCATGCGTGTTTTGACTACTGCTACCATACCCAGCTGAATCGAACGGTGGTAGCGTAGCGAAAGTTCTACTACTGGCAAATCGCAACCTAAAGCCACCAAGTCCGCGTATTGTACACCGATGGAACGTAAGCATTCTACCCGTGCTTCTTCCATCCACGCTATATAAGTACCGTGCCACACCACGCCTAAATAGTCGGTGTGATGAGGCTGTACTCTTACGGGATATTCAAACCAATACTCAAGTGTCTGACTTGTAGGACTGTCTATCGCAGTTGTAGGTAGTTGGGGTAAGTTTGTTTTTTCTTCAGACATCTTAAATTTTCTTAGGATTTCTCAGAGTTTGTCCACTTTTTGAAATAGCATAAACAATAGTAGCTTTATGCAACTATTTTCCTTGAGTCAAAAGCAAACCAATACTGGGAGGGTTTTTATGCACCCTCGGAAAACATATTCAAATATTTTTTCTGCTGGCTTGGTGTTTTCTCTAGGTTCAGGAATGTTACTTTCAGAAAATATCCCGGTAACAGCAAATACAAGTATACAAAATAAATATGCTGAAATAACTAAATTTTCACTCCAGAATACTAGTCGTTCTGCTCAGATTAAGCAACTTAATCAAGAGGCAATCAAACTATCTCAACAAAAGCGTTTTCAAGATGCGTTGCGGAAATTACAAACAGCTTTAGAGATTAGCAGAAATATTCAGCAAAAGTCGCTGGAAGCAATTACTTTCAATAATATTGGCAGAGTTTACCAACAACAAAATAAATTTTCCCAAGCATTTAATGCTTATTTGCAAGCTTTAGCTATCAATAAAGAACTTAGTATTAATGAGAAAAATCCTGGACAGGCTCATATTGCTTTTGGGAAAACCTACAGTAATTTAGGATACTTACTAGCTATCCAGAATCAACCTGAGTTAGCGATGTTCTTTTACAAGCATTGTGTCAACAATCGCGAAAAAGTCCGCTTGAATCCAGCAGCTTTTTCTGGCGAACAGTTAGATGCTTATAATCTCACTGTTCGCCAGACATACCAAGCTTTAGGTGAAGGATTACTGCAAAGCGATCGCACTGAAGAAGGACAACGTATTCTGGACTTAATAAAAATCGAAGAATTGGAAGAATATCTCCACAATGTCGAAGGTAATCAAAGAACTGCTAAAGGGATTGAGATCACACCAGCCGAAAAACCAATTAAGCAAAAACTAGATCAAACCCTTGATAGTGCAGTTGTACTAGGTAAAGAACTGACGAAATTACGTCAGATTCCGCAAGAGTTGCGATCGCCACAACAAAAACAACGCATCCAACAAATAGTAGAAAATCAACAGCAAATTTTGGATGAGTTCAACAATTTTATCAATAGTTCAGATGTCAAAACACAGGTAGAACAAATTAGCCGCACAGCTAGGCGGCAAAATCTAGATTTGGAAAGTCTCAATGAAATTCGTGATAATTTAGCACGACTACCAGATAAATCTGTAATCTTATATCCTCTAGTATTAGAAAATAGTTTGGAATTGGTATTAGTAACTCCTGATTCACCACCAATTCATCGTACGGTTGCTGTGAAAAAAGCAGACCTCCAGCAAACAATTCTCAGCTTTCGCAAAGCCTTAGAAAACCCTAGTTTAGATGTCAAAAAACCTGCACGTCAATTGTATGATTGGCTGATCAAACCCATAGAAAAAGAACTTACCCAAGCAGCTACCAAAACTATAGTTTACGCACCAGATGGGCAGTTACGTTACATTCCTTTAGCGGCTTTATTTGATGGCAAACAATGGTTAGTGGAGCGCTATAGTATCAATCACATCACTGCTGCCAGTTTGACAAACTTTAACACACAGCCCTCATCAAATATACGTATTTTGGCAGCAGCATTTACTAAAGGCAGTTATGAAGTCAAAGTTGCTAATCGACAAGAAACTTTTTCTGGATTGCCTTTTGCAGCCAAAGAAATAGAAAATCTGGCGACCATAATCCCAGGAACCAAGAAAGTTTTAAATGATGCCTTTAACCCAAAAATGACTGTGCCACAAATGGATGATTTTACAATTGTCCATATGGCAACCCATGCGGCATTTGTTGTAGGCAAACCAGAAGATTCTTTTATTTTATTTGGGAACGGTGAACGGGCTACCCTCAAAGATGTTGGCACTTGGTCACTACCGCGAGTAGATTTAGTAGTGCTGAGTGCCTGCGAGACAGGTCTAGGGGGCAAATTAGGTAACGGTGAGGAAATTTTAGGTTTTGGTTATCAGATGCAAAAAACTGGTGCGAGATCAGCCATTGCTTCACTCTGGGCTGTAGATGATGGCGGTACGCAGGCGTTGATGAGTGCTTTTTATGCTCTACTATCTTCAGGAAAATTAACAAAAGCTCAAGCTTTACGACAAGCACAAATAGCGCTAATCACAGGAAATTCGTCTAATTTGGGTCAGGAGCAAAGCAGAAGTGAGAATCTATCAGCATCTGTTTCGGGTAGCCTTAGTCATCCCTACTATTGGGCGCCCTTTATTTTGATCGGAAACGGATTGTAATAAATAATAACGTTGGAACTCGTACAAGCAGGCAACAGTAAATTTTCAAAACATTTAGTTGCAAGTTTTCTGTCTATTTTTAGATGCTAACTTGACTAATGGGATACTGTTGTCTTAGCCAATAGCCAATTGTTAATAGTTTGTAGACTATTGACCTGGGCTATTGACTTTAAAGTAGCTCCTGGTTCCCTATATGTCATTTTTTTCGATTACGACTTTGTCCGTACTACCTGAGCAGTGACAGTTTTAATTAGTAACGTTTAGCCAGGGTTTTATTGGTTACAGAAGCCTGGGTAGGGACTTTGACGATGTTGGCTAGTTCCTGTAATTGGTTAACTGCCTCAGCACCCTCTAGCTTCATGAGTTCGCGATCATCGCGCATTTCTGTCCAAGTAATCCCGTAATCAGATACCAAAAACCGAATCAGGTGGTTTTCTCCCAAGCTAACCATAAATGAAGCACTGTTCATCTGGTCGCCGCATGTGTAACAAGACGCTGGATATCCACGTCGCTCTAGAACAATTGCCAAAGCTTGCAGATTCATTACTAGGTCTTGAACGAATTGCCGATGTTGTTGCGCTAGTCTTAGAAACACTAATTTCCTCCTAACACCACAGTCATGTGATCCCTTTTATATTTTCTTTAGATTTTCCCATCCACTGGTATTGTAAACTATTCATTACAATTCCCAGACAAAAACTTTTAAGTCGTTACAAACCTACCTAGCTTAAGGTAGTACATTACGGCTTGTGTCGCCGTATCAAAATATTCAATTTGCAAACATCAAATTTCAGACAGAATTGTCAAATTAAATATTATCTTTATACGTTTCTGTCAGGGTAGATGATCAGTTAAAACAATCCGCTATAAGATTAACTCATATTTAGCACAAGTCAACCACTAAAAAACCACATATCGCACCTTAATCGACGATTTGCAGTGAAATATTGGATTTATCAATGGCTATTACGCCATTTAGCTTTTATTTATGTTGATTTTTGTACGCAATGAGCTTTTGTGCTATCCAACAGCGTAATCTGGCATTACCCAACTATTGATTTATCTACTCACTTACTCCTGAATACATAGAATTTAGTAGATGACCGTGATGATTTGAGATTGCTAATTTACGGGTAATGCTTTTGACAAACTTTTGCTTGTACTCTGACTTTACTGATTCACAATCTCAAATAAAACTCAATTCGTTTGACTTATTTCCTGACAATAACTAAACGTTACCAGGTGATGTTGCCATTTCGGCATTATTTAAGATTAAAGCATTATTAAATTGTCATAAATGATACTTTTTATGTTGGGATCGGGGATCGGGGACAAGGGAGACAAGGGAGACAAGGGAGACAAGGGAGACACGGGAGACACGGGAGACACGGGAGACACGGGAGACACGGGAGACACAGGAGTGTGGGGAGAATTATTTAACAAGTCTCTTCCCAATCCCCAATCCCCAATCCCCGATCCCCAATCCCCGATCCCCAATCCCCGATCCCCGATCCCCGATCCCCGATCCCCAATCCCCAATCCCCAATCCCTTTTAATACTTCCGCTCCTGTGGCTCAAACATGGTAATTGTCACTGGACGATACTGAATATCAATTCCTGCTGGTGAATAATAAGCCATTGTGTGTTTGAGGAAATTCTGGTCATCTCGTTGGGAATAATCTTCACGGAAGTGAGCGCCACGGCTTTCTTGGCGATTGAGCGCTGAGGCCAAAATCATTTGTCCGACAACCATCAAACTTTGTAGTTCTAAAGCTTCAATAATTTCTGTATTCCAACAGCTACCTTGATCATCTAAGTATATCTGCGAATATTGTTGTTGCAATTGTTGTAATTTTTGTAGACCTTCACTCATTAAATCTGCGGTGCGAAAGACACCGCAAAATTGAGTCATTGTGTCCTGAAATGTCTGACGAATTTGGTTAATCCGGTACTTTCCTGACTGATCTAGTAAAGCCTGAATTTGTTGTTTGGCTTCGCGGAGGTAGCGTTGTTCATTGATCTCCGGTAACTTGCGATTTTGTATGTATTCTGCGATCGCAGCCCCAGTTCTGCGTCCATAAACTACGCATTCTAGTAAAGAATTGCTACCAAGACGATTAGCACCATGCACAGAAACACAAGCAGTTTCACCAGCAGCAAAGAAACCTTCGACGAAATGATCCCCGCTACTGCGGACTCGACCATCGGTGTTAACAGGGATACCACCCATACAATAATGGATGGTCGGACGTACGGGCATAGGTTGAGTTACCGCATCCACACCCACTAAACGATGAGCTTCTTCCCAACAGAAAGGAATACGGCTCATGATTTTTTCCCTACCCATGTGGCGCAAGTCAAGATAAACAAAGGAACCACCAGCACTTCCATCAGGATGAATACCACGACCAGCCCGAATTTCGTAAGCGATCGCGCGTGAGGTAATATCACGGGGAGCAAGTTCCATGCGACTAGGAGCATATCTAGCCATAAACCTTTCTCCCTCGCTGTTGATCAAATACGCTCCCTCACCACGTACCGCCTCCGAAATCAACACCCCGACTGGATACAATCCTGTAGGATGAAACTGTACAAATTCCATATCTTCCAAAGGTAAACCAGCAAGTGCGGTCATTGCTAAACCATCGCCCGTGGAAGCGTAATCATTAGAAGTAGTATTATATACCCGTCCATAACCACCCGTGGCAAACATGATTGCTTTGGCGCGGATCACCTCGATATGTCCATCTAATATGTGATACATCACCACTCCCTTGGCCTGATTTTCTTCCAAAATCAAGCGCATCACATACCACTCTTCATAAACTTGCACACCATAGCGCCGCAAATTATTTACCAATTCATGCAAAATCGCATGACCAGTCTTATCAGCAGCGTAGCAAGTACGATTGTGGGAATGTCCACCAAAAGCACGTTGAGCAATGCGTCCATCACTCAAGCGGGAAAACAACACACCCATGTGTTCTAAATCAATTACTACATCCGGTGCTTCACGAGTCAGAATTTCGACAGCATCTTGATCTGCCAAGTAGTCAGAACCCTTAACTGTATCAAAAGCGTGTGCTTCCCAAGTATCAGATGAGTCAACATTTTTGAGCGTCGCCGCAATCCCACCTTGAGCAGCAACCGAGTGAGAACGAATAGGGTGGGTTTTAGCAACTATAGCAACATTCAAACTGGGATTTTTTCTAGCTATTTCCACTGCGGCGCGACATCCCGCCAAGCCACCACCGATAATAATTACATCATGTTCCAGCATATTTAGTTCCCAACTGTAAAAAAAACTGTAAAAAAAGCCACTTTTCCATTTTAAGAACGCGATGAATTGCATCTGCAAAAAAAATTCCCCGCCAATCGACAGGGAATTTATGCCCAATATCCAGACTTAAATCTAAAAACTAAAATCTAAAATTTATTAACTGGTTGCTTCTACAGGTTTTTGCTGCGAAACATTACCAGAGATTGGTTGCATTTTTGTTCCTGCTTCTACAGGAGACAATTCTATATGATTTAACAAAGTAGTGACAAAAGCAAAAAGCAAGAAAGGCAAAGACAACAAAACAACAAGCCCAACCGCAGCTAAAGCATAAACTGGTCGTCTTGCACCCATTAGTGCTAAGGCTGATGCCAAACTAATGGTGATCGTAATCAACCAAACAATGATTTGACCGTAAATATCACCGAAGGTAAGAGTACAGACAAATCTATACTTTTGAATGTTATTTATCATTTTATTTGCCTCTAGTATCTCCTTTAGGTTCTACGTTAGAACCAGGTTTGACTTTTTGACAATTTCTAAATATTTTTGAAACTATTGTAATATGACTTAACAATTCATACTGTCTTCAGAGAAAGTAATTTCCAAATTTAATCAATCTTTGGATATATATATTTACTCAGACCAATAAACTATGTGTAAAGTATCAATGGGGTTAATTTTAACTAATGTTAAATTTATTTATATTTCCTTTATTTACTCAATTTTTAGTAAAAGAATCGGGAATGTTGTAAACAATCGGCTTGACGTTGGGTAACAGAAGGCGATCGGTGGTCTGTGAAATCTTCTGACTTTAAAGATTTAATCGTTATGGTTGGCGACATAATCCCGTACTTTTAAGATGCCACTATGATCACAAATTTGATTAGTGTTATTGCGTATTGTGCTAGCACTCTAGCTGCTAAATTAAGGAGAGCTTTTGGTAATGCGATCGCACTTGATTACAACTAATTATATTTACACTTCTACATTAACCCACAGCATATTCCGTAAACTGCCGCATAAATGGTGACTGAAATCCTAAAACAATATCTTCCTTTGGAACTCCAGCATTCACCAAATCAGCTGCAATATCATCTTCCGTACCATTCCATTGCAGCCAAATTTTACCACCTTTAATATCAATGTGTAATATACAACTGTGTACCCAATCCTGTCCTTCCCAGCCTAAATAAACTATTTGATAATGGTCACGTTCGGTGTCAAAAATGGTTTCAACTTCAATATTGCCATAAGCAGGTTTTTGCTGACCATATTCTGAAAGCATCTGTTGTACGATCTGACGATACCTTACTATTTTTTCCATTCAAAAATCACCTCACTCTCAACATCATAAACAATCATTTTCACTCGATTTTCTTCCACCATTTCCTGGGGGAAATCAAGTTGAAAAAATGTTCTATAAGTAGTCAAAGGTACTGCTAAATATAAAATGCGCTCTGGTTCTCTTCGCCTTAATGCACCTCTGTAATTGATAAATTGTCCCAATGCGGTGTGAAATTCTGAAATCGCAGAAGATTTTTCTAGAAAACTCTTGACTTCAACAGCAATTTTTTCATTTTCTCTTTCTGCGGCTATCAGTTTTTATGCTGCTAAATCAATCGACATTTTTACACCACCCACGTTAAATAAAAGCGGGTCATGAGTTATCTGCCAACCATCCTTTTGTAAAGCTATTTTCACAACCTCATGAAAGACATCTTTAGCAGACATAGGTATCTATTATACTATTTTCCACTTCTTAAGATATCGTGTTGCTGCATTTTCAGCACTTTTCTACGATACAAAAGCTACTTACTGTAATACTTTTACTGTAGGCGATCGCCTGTTCTTGTCTGAACCTGCAACTGGGAATGGAGTTTTCACCGAAAATCCAGGTATTGCTGGTATGATTAATCGTGCAGATGTGGCACTCTTAGTTTGCCGTTGTTTAAATTCTGATGCTACTAACAATAAAGTTTTGTCAGCAATAGATGCAAATATGTTGTTTGGACAACCAGAGTTTGAAAAATTTCATCTGGATTGATTTGAGAAAATTCTACTTGGCAGTTATGATTTGATATTAGTAGCGTAAGATACTCTGTGACATGACTGTGCGTGCTTTCTTTCAAACAGCAAAAGTCGAAAGTGTTAAGCCTCCTTACGATACGATTTATCTCAAAATCTTGTATCCAGCACAGATGTCAGGTAGCCATACAGAAAATAACCTGGGAATTGTGCCTGTCGATCGCCAAAAAGCCCCCTTTCCAGTGGTAATTTTTTTTAACGGGTTTAACTGTGAAGCCTATATATATCAATGGTTAGCAGTGAAACTGGTTGAACGTGGACTGGTGGTGGTTACATTTAACTGGGTTGCAGAAGATTTTCCAGGAGTAGTAAGCATGACTCCAGGAGTGGATATGACTGCGTGGAAACCTGGAATTTATGGTACTGTTCCCACTGCTTCTGCTTTACCGACATTGCTGGCGAAACTCGAACAGTTACAAGCAGAGGGAATCCTAGCTGGAATGCTTGACTTAGAACGGGTGATTTTGGGTGG
This sequence comes from Pelatocladus sp. BLCC-F211, assembly GCF_041928655.1. Taxonomy (NCBI): domain Bacteria; kingdom Bacillati; phylum Cyanobacteriota; class Cyanophyceae; order Nostocales; family Hapalosiphonaceae; genus Pelatocladus; species Pelatocladus sp. BLCC-F211. The sequence continues at coordinate 105,487 of NZ_JBHFLM010000224.1, forward strand.
ACACTCCGCAGGTGGCACGGTAGCGATCGAAAATGCTAATCCTAGTTTTTTCCCACAGGTCGCAGCATCTTTTGCTTATGCTGCCCATTCTATGGGAGGGACAATCATGGGATACAAACCGGGTACGATTTTGCCTTTACCGGATTCTCTACCGATGTTATTGATTGGGGGAACTCGTGATGGAGTGATTGCAAATAGTAGCGATCGCTATGGGATCACTTCAGGTGATGCAACCACTGCTGTGATGCGTACATTCCAAGAAGCAATTAGTGGGGGACGAAATGATAGCTATTTGGTGTTTCTAGAGGGAGCAAATCATTTTATCATTGCTGATCCTTTCGACTTCACCACAGGTAGAGCATTTCTTGACTTTCCAACTACTCAAAGTCCAGAAGCATTGCGGTTATTAATGGCGGATATAATTGGTTTATTTATTGATGCCCATGTTCGCCATCAAACAGAAGCGTTTGATGAATTGAATCGATTATTGAATGATTTTAATACTTTGATTCAATCATGGCAAAGTAAGTAATTTTTACTCTCCTGAAATTTGACAAAATACAGTTCTTTTACGTGGACCATCCAATTCAAAAAATAAAACAGATTGATACGTTCCTAAAGCTAACTTGCCATCAACAATAGGAATTATCTCACTATTATTCAACATCATTGCCATCAGATGAGAATGAGCATTCATTGGTTCATCTGGTGGAATATTTTTTCTCAAATGCAAGTCATTATGTAAATAGCGATCTGATTCTGGTGCTATTTTTTCTAGAAATACTTTGATATCTGTTAATAATCTTTCTTCATATTCATTGATAGCCAAAGCCGTTGTCGTATGTCGGGAAAATACTAAGACTTGACCATTGTTAATTGGAGTTGAGGAAATCAATGCCTCAATTTGAGGAGTGATATTATGAATATTAATTCCTTGATGAGTTTCTACTTCAATGAATTTACTAATAATTGGCATCTTTGTAGATTTTTAATTTAAAATTATACCAATTCAATTAATGATTGCAACATATCCTTGGTAAAGACGCGATAATACTCTTACGAGAAGCCGCTCTTACGAGCGTCTACGCGTCTCTACAGATGGTCTATTTGTCGCATTCTTTTTTCAAATTGGTATTAACTACTGTTGAAAAATATTCGCAAGACTCATATTAACATTAGAATAACTAACCACCAAGACTCCAAGACTCCAAGAAACTAATTCTTTGTGTCTACCCTTACGGGTAGGCGCTCTGCGTCTACACCTCTATGTGTCTTAGTGGTTAATTACCCAAACTTTAAGTCTTTACAATCTTTTTTAAACCTCTAACTAATCTTTCTATCCCCTCTTTGGCTGTCTCTTTTTGCAATGCACCGTAAGCAACACGCAGGTAACATCCTTGATTCATACCAAAAGTAGTTCCAGGGATGACTGCAATTTGATGTTCCTGAATTAATCTTTTAACTAATTCAAAGGTATCTATTTCGGTATTAACTTTGAGAAAGAAATAGAAAGCACCCTCAGCAGGAGCAATTTTGCATAGCCCTTCTAAAGTTTGGAGAGAATCAATTACTAATTCTCGCACTTGAGCGATCGCTTGAATATTATTTCTCAAATAATCTGGTTTTGTCTGCAAAGCACCCAAGGCTGCATACTGGGAAACCACAGGTGGACAAATCAAGTTTGTATCCTGGACTTTTTTAACAGCGACAAGTAGGTGTTTGGGGATCACCATATAACCGATACGCCAGCTAGCAAAACCATAAGCTTTGGAAAGGCTATATAGAGAAATAGTATATTCACTACTATCAGGAAATGCAGCCGGAGAAGTGTGTTTTACTCCGTTATAAGTAAAGTATTCATACGCTTCATCGCTGATGTGGTAGATACCGGAATCGCGACAAATTTGATTTACTTCTTGCAAGGCTGCTTGGCTATATACAACCCCAGTTGGATTATTTGGGGAAATTGTCACTACAGCTTTTGTTTTTGAGGTGATAGCTTGGGCGATCGCATCGGGACGCAGTTGATAATTTTCATCGGTTTCTACTAATACTGGATGACAACCCGCCATTGTAATTGCCATTTCATGATTGAAATAGTAGGGAGTATTCAGAATAATTTCATCCCCTAGATTAGTAATAGCAATAATGGCGTTCATAAATGCCATGTTGCTACCAGCAGTCACAACAATACAATTGTCTGTATTGATTTTGATACTATTAAAAGTTTGTAATTTGGCTGCAATTACTGTTAGTAACGGGGGAATTCCTTCTACAGCTTTGTAGAGATGATTCGTTGGTTCCGCTAAAAAATTTGCTAAAAATTCAATGGCTTCTGGTGGTGGCGTGTAAGCAACTACACCTTGTCCTAAAGAAATTGTTCCTGGATTGTTGTTAATCAATTCGCCAACTACAGGAATAATAGCCGACTGCACCGCCTCCATACGAGAGGTGAAATTTTGCTTGATAATAGCTTGATTCATCGAATGCGATCGCTACATTACATGAATTCGAGAAGTGCAATTAAGATAGTTCAATTGATCTCCATCATATGTCATTATTAGTAGGTTCATAGTTATGTTGGTTTTTGTGCATGAAAGGTGGCTGCGGAGGTAACACTTTTAGTAAGTGCCTTTCTGCCATATCTAACATAATTTATCTATGCTTCTAACTTATATTTGCGAAGATTATTTATGAGTAGGCGATCGCAACACAAAAATTTAGTCACATCACTCGCCTTATCTATATAAAAGGGTTAGTGGTGTGACTAATATAAGTCCTCTCATTCTGGAGGGGCGATTTAGCTATGTGATTCTTACCAGTCTTGCGAATACCCCAGTATAGAGCGATCATCGTCTGGAATTCGCGTTGGTACACCCAAGTGTTTGCGAGCTTCTTGTTCTGCTATATTTCGGTCTTGTTGGTTGTTAAACTGCCCTTCTTCCAGTAGATACTTGCTGCGTGCTGCCTTGTCACGGGAAGGTGCAGAGCCATTTTTCCATTTGTACTTAAAACCCATGATCAAGCAATGCCTCAACTTTTATTTAGGTTTAATTTCATCGATTACTAAGACCACCGTTCCTAGTACTGGGTTTTCCCTTGCATCATATCTAGTATGGGGGTAAACCTTTTGTGGTATGGCCAGCAACAGGTTAGGCTCAAGCGAAGCAAGTTTAATGGGTGAGAAATTCACTCTTGGATAATCAAAATTTTTTGCTCCAAATAATGCTGAAGCAAACGATCACTCTTGATAAATTGCCGTATTTCAGTTAACTGTTCGCTGCTAACTTCAGTTACTCCAGGAACAAAACATATTCCTAAAATAAATATCTGAGGTGGGAGATATTTTCCTGTTAGTTTATAATTTACTGTTGCCACAAGCTCACCATTTTTTCTAAAGCAAACGCGGAGTGTAAATCTTCTATTAGGCTATTTATCTGGACAAGTAAGCTACATTAAATCATGTGAATATGCCCAATAGAAATATACGGATTAGATAGTTGAGCGATAAACTAAAACTGCTCCGCAAGCGCAATTCCTTCATGGATAACCCTTAAGAAATTCCTGAGAAGATTCAGTTACTATCATGGGCTTGCAATTGATATTTCAAGATCGCAGGCTTAACTAGAGACATAGGCAGCAATTTTGCGCTTGTTTGTAGCAAACTCCACAATTCTTCTTTCCATTTAAGGTTTAAAAGCTCTGGATTTTTGATTCCCAAAGCTTTTAGACATTTAATTATGTCTTTTTTCCTTAATGAATTTGGCTCCATTTCTAAAGCTACAAAACGAGCAAAGCTAGGTGAAACAACTAGAGGCATTTCAAAATTCATTTAAACCTCATGAGAGTATAGAAGTAGTTAAATTAAGTACAATTTATCATTAATGGGGTTTAGAAATTAAACCATGCGATCGCAAGAGTCAGATTTACCAGCAACAGGTAAACATGCTCATCTGAACTAAATATCAAATTCTTCTCATGCAATAAATAGCTTACAAATGAGACGATGATCTTTTGTCTACCTTCGTAATAGCTTTATTAACTCTGAGATTACGACCCATGTATTCAGTGCCTAAGAGTGAGTAAATTGCTGCTGCTTCTTCAGCATCTGTTTTCATTTCTACAAAAGCAAATCCTCTCCTCTCACCACTTTGCCGACATGTAGGCAAGCGAACTTTAATTACAGATCCATATTCTGAAAATATTTGTTTGAGGTCATCTTCCTGAACCTCTTCAGAGAGATTACCGACATAGATTGACATAAGAATCTCCAACATCTAATAGGGTGTAGAGATTTAGATTCGGAGAGGTGCTAATTGTGGTCAATCACATAGCCGAAAATAATTCTCGATGCTTTAACCCTAACATAGAATATTGATTTACGCTTATGAGATTCTACATTAAGCCTTTTACCTATTTCACTAACACACGAATATTGTTTAGTCACTCCACACACATTTCTCAAATGCTGTACTCAGTCATGGCTCTATTAACTTTGAGGCTATATCCCATCAACTCAATACCTCTCAAAGCTCGAATTGCTGATGCTTCCTCAGCGCTTGTAGCCATTTCGATAACCGCAAAACCCCTCTTCTCACCAGTTTTTTGATTCAAAGATACTTGAATTTTCTTAACATATCCATATTTAGAAAAAATCACTTTGAGGTCATTTTCTTCAACTTCATCAGATAGATTACTAACATAAATTGACATAAAAAATCTCCTGAATCAAAACATGTAGAGATTTAGATTCGGAGAGGCGTTTGTTTAGATATAAATTTCATTCACATAGCCGAAAATAATTCTCGATAATCTCATCATAACATTATGCAAAAATAACATGTGTATAAATCTCTGGTACTTCACCCTCTACAATTCTTATGCAGAGTGAGGTAGACACAGAGAGCGGGGTAGATTTGGTGGCGTGAACTACCTACACTGTATGCAGTTAACCACCAAGTTCACAACATATAGCAGGGAACAGGGAACAGGGAACTCTTAACAGGGTTGAAAGTCTCTTGGTATATGGCTTTGTTCTTAAAATTTGTGCCTTATTTACAGTGATCAGAGCAGAAAGCCCATGAGGGACAGTCGCACAGCGACGCATCCCGTCCTTTAGGCATGGGATGAATGCGTTTGCACCTTTAGGTGCAGTCTTTCTTTTCTAATGAACGTATCCACTCACGAACCAAATCAGTCTTGGTTCGTTTTGTTTTTTCTGCATATTTTTCTAAAATCATCATTTCATGGTAGGGAACTCTGACACTTAATCTTATCTCTTTCATAATTGGGTTGCATATATGAACACAATTATGCTAACATGTATTCATCGTCAACAGGTCGAAACGATGTTAGTTTTAGAAGCTAAGTTAAAAGGTAAACAAAGTCAGTACAATTCAATAGATGAAGCTATTAGAACGGCTTTGTTTATCCGTAACAAGGCTCTAAGACATTGGATGGATAACAAAGATGTTGGTAAGAATGACCTACAAAAACTTTGTGCTGTTTTAGCTAAAGAATTTGATTTTGCCAACAATCTTAACTCAATGGCGCGTCAAGCTTCTGCCGATAGAGCATGGTTTGCAATAGCTCGTTTTTATGATAATTGCAAGGCTAAAAAATCCGGTAAAAAAGGATTTCCACGATTCAAAAAGCGTGGGCATTCTGTAGAGTACAAAACGTCAGGATGGAAACTTTCTAATGATAGAAGATACATCATATTTAGTGATGGTTTTAATATTGGGAAGTTAAAACTTGTTGGTACTCGTGACTTGAGTTTCTACTCTATCAAACAAATCAAACGTATCAGAATAGTCAAACGTGCTGATGGTTATTATTGCCAATTTTGTGTTGACGTTGAACGCACTGAACTTCATCAACACAATGGGAATCAAGTAGGAATTGATGTAGGTTTAGAATTTTTCTACACTGATTCTGAAGGTAGGACAGTAGAGAATCCTAGACTTCTGCGAAAGTCCGAGAAATCTTTAAAACGTAAACAACGTCAAGTTTCAAAGAGTAAAAAAGGCTCATCTAATCGTCGTAAAGCTGTTAAGAAGTTAGCTAAAAAACACCTCAAGGTAAGTAGACAGAGGAAAGATTTTGCTGTTAAGACAGCAAGAACTCTAGTCCAGTCAAACGACTTGGTAGTCTATGAGGACTTGCAGGTAAAGAATATGGTGAAGAACCACCACTTAGCTAAATCTATCAGTGATGCATCATGGTCATTGTTCACTGACTGGGTGGACTACTACGCCAAAGTTTTTGATACTTGGGCAATAGCAATAGCGCCACACTACACCAGTCAAGATTGTTCAGTTTGTGGAACACGAGTTAAAAAATCGTTGTCTACTCGTACCCACAAATGCAATGAGTGCGGAACAGTCATGCACCGTGACCATAATGCAGCGATTATGATTTTGAACAGAGGATTAAAAAGTACCGTAGGGCATACGGAATCTAAAGCTTGTGGACAGAACGACCTCTATCTAGGTGGGGAAACTCCTCTAGACAAGTTGGCTGGATGAAGCAAGAATCCCGTCGCCTTCAGGCACGGGAGTGTCAACTGAAATCTGCTACAAATTAACGATTTCATCCTAGTAAAGCCGTAATCATATCTGTCTCTTCCCACGGCACATTTCCCAGATCCATCCTACCAACATGACCATAGACAGCTAGTTTGCGATAAAATCCCTCTTTGGCGATCGCACTCAACAACCGTAAATTAAATTTCTTGATAATTCCCGCCAACCGAAAATCAAAATTCCTTTCCAAAAGTACCGTAATTTCTTCATCAGAAATTTTACCTGTACCAAAGGTTTCTACCTGAATACTAACAGGTCTAGCCAGTCCTATAGAATAAGTTAGCTGCACTTCACATTCTTCAGCCAAACCTGCTGCGACAACATTCTTCGCCGCATAACGTGCAGCATAAGCACCAACCCTATCTATTCGGGTGGGATCTTTACCACTTAAAGCAGCACCACTGTGGCGAGAATATTCTCCGTAGGTATCAATTGCATTCTTTCTACCAGTTAACCCCGAATGTACAGATGGGCCGCCAATGGCAAAAGGTTGGTCAAAGTCAATAAATATTCTCGTCTTTTCATCAGGCTGATATTCGGCTTGTGCAAACACATGATCAATGATCATCTCTTTTACTTCTTGCTGGAGTATCTTCTCATCAGCAATATCTGATGTAGAACTAGGCTTTTTACTGGCCAGAATTGAGATACTGTGGATTCTATAGGGTTTGCGATCGCGATATTCAATCCCGACTTGAGTTTTACCATCCGGTGCAATATAAGGAAGTATTTTCTCGTGTCGTACAGTCGTTAGTCGCCTAGCTAATTGGTGCGCCAACCATATCGGAAGTGGGATCAAAGCAGGAGTTTGAGTACAAGCAAAACCAAATACTGTCACCTGATCCGTAGCAGGAATCAACTCCATTTCATCATCTGATAATTTCTTCGCATCCCAATAACGGTAGTTGTTAGACTGCAATTCCTTCACACTAGTGACAATACTGCAAGTTTTCGCATTAAAGTCAGGCTCATCATAACCAACTTGCTCAATTACCTTTCTAGCTATTTTCGTAAAATCTACAACTGCATCCGATTCAAATCTCGCAGCAATAAACACCAGCGCCGTTGCGACTGCACATTCTGCAATTACATGAGAATAAGGATCTTTTTGCAGGAACTTATCAACAATTGCATCGCTAATTTGATCACAAAGTTTATCCGGGTGTCCCTCCGTAACAGATTCAGAACTAAACATGAAGTCTTTTTTCATAACCAAAACTCTGCGTTCCTCTGCGCTTCCCTTTGCGTCCCTGTGCGTTTCAAATCAACCCTAAATTCTTACATAAAACCAGACTCAAAGAATTAATCTTAAACGGAAAGGTACGGCATTACCGTACCTCTACTAAATGCGCTATTGATTATCCTAATTAAGAGACAACAACAGCAACAGTTTGTAACTCAACTTCTTGTTGTTCTGCTGCTTCTAAGACATGACTAGTAGCAGAGTCATCTTTACTACCAGAAAGCAGACGTGGGTAGTTGTGATCTCCTCGCAAATATCTAGTCGCTATTTCCTTTCTACCCTCATTGAATAGGAATGGCAATACAGCACTACTACCGATCACCGCAGTATCAACAAGGTTGATCGGCGAGATTTGCAGCAGACCTTTGAGTCCAGGTACGATCGCAGCTACAATCTGGAGGGCTAAGGAGCCACCGATCGCCATATTTAAGTATTTGTTAGGTGGTAGTTTTTGCTTGCTGAAGATGGTGTGAGTTTGGGAACGGCAGGTAAATGTATGTAACAGTTGAGCCATTGTCAAACTCATGAACCCGATGGTGCTGGCTTGCGGGCCGAAACCATAACGGCTGATCCCATACCAGTAGGCTGCTAAGGTGCTAGCAGACAATGCTGCTGATTCCAGCAGGATTCTACCAAAGTCTGAAGTTCTAATTATTGATTCCTTGGGATCACGGGGTGGTGTGAGCAACACATCCGGTTCTGGTGCTTCCATTGCCAAGGCTAAAGCTGGGAAGATGTCTGATACCAAGTTCACCCACAAGAGTTGTATAGCCGTCAGAGGATGACCAATACCAGCTGTGGTTGCTGCTAACATCACCATGATTTCGCTGGCGTTAGTGGACAGCAGGTAGTGGACAGATTTGCGGATGTTGTTGTAGATTGTCCGTCCGTGACTGACAGCAATAATCATGGTTTCCAGATTATCGTCTTCCAGGATGACGTCTGCAACTTCACGAGCAACATCTGTACCAGTATGTCCCATGGCGATCCCAACGTCAGCCGCTTTCAACGCCGGGGCGTCGTTAATACCATCGCCTGTCATTGCCACTACTTTGCCGCTACTCTGCAATGCTTGCACAACTTGCAATTTGTTGGCAGGGCTAATTCTGGCGAAAACATGGACGCGATCGCATAATCCTTTCATTACCTCTGGTTCGAGGTTGTTCAGGTGAGTAGAGTCGAGAATTTGCAGTTGTTCGCCTTTGCTGAGATTCAGTTCTTTGCCAATGGCGTAAGCTGTTGGGCTTTGATCGCCAGTAATCATTACTGTATCGATCCCCGCTTGATGGAAACCTCCCATCAATCCTTGGACGCCATTTCTAATTGGATCGATCATACCGATCAATCCTAGCCAGATTAAATCGTGAGTATGGATTTTTTCGGTTTCATCAAGTTGATAAGCAACTCCCAATACCCGTAGCGCCTTACCAGCCATATCATCGTTGTCGTTTTCAATGACTTGTCTGTCTGCTTCGGTGAGGGGAACTTTTTCTCCGTTCTGAATTTGCCAATTGCACAGACTCAGAACTTCTGACGGACTACCTTTAACTGCGATCAGTTTTTGCTGTTCGTCTGGGGTGGCGTGTAGTGTCGCCATGTAATTGCGTTCTTGGGAACGGTGATTAATTTTCAGTCGCGGATAATTTGCTCGCAGACTGGGGATATTCACTCCTCCTTTAATCGCAACATCAATTAGAGCATTTTCTGTTGCGGAACCCCTGACGGTGTACTCATCACCCTCTTTTTCAACTTCGCTTTCATTGCACAGCGTTAAGACATGAATCAGCTTGAGAAGCTGTTCGTTTTCATAGGGATTAACCGCTTCGTTACCGAAAAGCAATTCGTCAGCAGATGCTTGGATACACTTGTTATCTGTACACAGTTCTACAACTGTCATCCGGTTAGCGGTGATTGTTCCAGTTTTATCCATGCAGATTGTCTGGACGGAACCCAGGGTTTCTACCGCATCCAAACGCCGAATGAGGACGTTGTGTTTCCTCATGTTAGCGATCCCCAAAGCCAGAGTTGTAGTCGCGACTGTGGGTAAACCTTCGGGAACTGCTGCTACTGCTAGAGAAATCGATGATTTGAGCATTTGCAGTAAACTATTACCACGCAGGATGCCGATACCAAAGAATAAAGCACAAACTGCGCCCGATACCATAACTAGCTGACTCCCGGCTTTGTCTAGCTGTTTTTCCATCGGGGTTTCGGGCAATGTGGCCTCACTGACCATCATTTGGATCTTGCCCATCTCGGTGTATTTACCAGTGGCAACTACTACCGCCGTTCCTTGTCCACCAGTAACTAGGGTTCCCATGTAAACCATGTTGGTGCGATCGCCCAAGGCAATATTTTCACCAACTAGAGTCTGAGCGGATTTAGTCACGGGCATACTCTCACCAGTCAGTGCCGACTCATCTATACTGAGGTGACGTGCTTCTAAGAGTCTCGCATCTGCTGGTACATAACTACCGGGTTTGAGAATTAGAATATCCCCGATGACGATTTCTTGAGCGCTAATTTCTACAATGTTGCGATCGCGAAGTGCAAAGGCTGTGGGATTAACTAGATTCTTCAGGGAACGAATCACCTTTTCAGAATTGCTCTCCGTGGCGTAACCAATGGCTGCATTGATTACTACAACTCCCATAATTACCACAGCATCAACCAAGCCCCCGGTAGCAACTGAAACACCAGCCGCTACAGCTAAAAGTCCTACGGGTAAAGATTTAAACTGGTCAATAAACATACTTAACCCGGAGCGGGGATCGGCTTCCGGTAAAGCATTTGGCCCGTATTTTTTCAGCTTTTTTTGTGCTTTCTTGGTTGTTAATCCTGATTCTTGGGAAGTTTTTAACTCCGTAATGACTGCATCAGTTTCTTTCAGATGCCAAGTAGCTATTTCTTGTTGATGAGTATTAGCTGTCAGCTGATGGGATTTTTTGTTGCTTGCAGGTAAACTTTTCGCCTTTTTCGGAAATCGGTTGATTTTTTTTGTTGCCTTGACTATGGAGTGCTGATTTTGTTTAGCATATTCCATAGCCAGGCGTTCAATTTGTGCAGCAAGCGCTAGAACAGTATGTCCTGGTTGGTAGAGTACCAGAACATTGCCAGTGGAGGGATTAGCACTTACTTGTGTAATACCCTGCACCTCTGACAACTTCAACTCTAGGTATTTCTTAAAAGCTATCGAGCCTTGCAACCCATTGATCTTATACCTAGCCCTCCCCTCCACAGCAGTATGCAATGCGCGCACAAAAGCACCCCGACTGCGACGGGAGATGTTGCAGTGATTGTTCATTTCTTCATTCAGTTGTGAGAAAAACTACTTCACTTAGAATTTCTAATTGTAATCTTTATTCTAGTCTTAACCTAGTTTTAATGCAAAAAATTTAACTAACTTTATGGGTTCTGGAACCCAATTAAGCTAGAGAGTGCTATATTGCGACATTTATTCTGTAAACAAAGATTAATCTCAAAACTCTCAGAAGATATCTCAAGCTGTCTCTGCTAAATACCGATGTACAAAAGTCACAACCATTGCACCTTCACCCACGGCTGATGCAACCCTCTTAATTGAACCATGTCGCACATCACCAGCCGCAAAGGAACCTGGGACGCTGCTTTCAAGAAAGAAGGGATCACGCTCAAGTGTCCAACATTCGGGCGGACGACCTTGTTTAAGTAAGTCTAGTCCAGTTACTATGTAACCAGCATTATCACGTATAATATTTGTATCTTTTGCCCATTCTGTATTAGGCATCCCACCAATACAAATAAATAGCCGTTGAGTGTCGATTTTTTGAACCGAACTATCACGACAGTTGGTCAGTTCAATTTGACGCAGTGTGCGATCGCCATCTAAATCTGTGACTTGAGTCTGATAGAGGACTTCAACGTTGCTAGTGTTAGTGATGCGATGAATGAGGTACTGCGACAACGTCGCCGCTAGACTATCACCGCGAACCAGCATAGTGACTTTTTTTGCATATCGAGAGAAATGCATCACCGCTTGACCAGCTGAGTTACCACCACCCACTACAAACACGTCTTCATCTTGACACATGGGCGCTTCGCTAACTCCCGCACCATAAAATAATCCAACATTCAGATACCGATCTTCGTTGGGCAGACCAAGCCGCCGATACTCTACGCCCGTTGCACAAATGTTTGCCCGTGCAATCATTTTGCTACCATCAGCCATGTCTACGTAGATGCGATTGTTTTTGAATTCGGCTTTGATCCCTTCTTGGATCAGCAATAACTCAACACCGAATTTAACCGCTTGCTGACGGGCGCGCTCTGCCAATTCAGCACCACTAATTCCTTCAGGAAATCCCATATAATTCTCAATCAACGAGCTAGTTCCAGCCTGTCCCCCAACTGCATGGCGCTCGATGAGGACAGTCCGTAATCCCTCCGATGCGGCGTACACGGCGGCACTGAGTCCAGCAGGGCCAGCACCATAAATAGACAGGTCATATTCTTGGAAGCGTGGTTGTGTCACCCATCCTAAACGCTGGGCAATTTCTCGAATAGTCGGAGCAAAGGTTTGTGTTCCATCTGGAAACTCAACCACTGGTAGCCGGATATCGTTGAGAGATGGAAGACCGAGTTCTCGATCGCAATCTTGATCACAAGTGAGTTCAACCCAGTCAAATTCGACTACGCTGCGGTTGAGAAAGTCACGAATTGCATAAGCTTCTGCGGAGTTGGGTTGACCATAAAGCCGCACTTTTTTTTGGTACATAGTCTTTTTTTAAACCTGTTGCACAGAGGTTGTGTTCTCGCCAAATCGACCGACGCCGTAGCTAAATTGAGAGCGATCGCCTAGCATTTGACCGTGTTTGAGCAGATGTAAGCCATAAGCAAGTTGAGCAGGTTCCCAAGCCTTTAAGGCTTTAGGAACATCGTGATGATGTTCAATCAGAGCATCGGCCAGAGCGATCGCATTCGCCGCAGCTTTAGATGTGCTTGCTGCTGTATGGGGACGGGGAATGAAAGCAGCATCGCCAACCAGCGCCACTCTTTCAAAGCTCATTTGAGGAATCGCTAGATCCAGAATTGCTTGGACAAATGGTTCTTGAGTAGCTGCAACTAGTTTCCGAAATGGTGGAGCTAGCACTGTATCGGCATAGACTCGCATTTCCTCCTCAACCGACGAGGCTAACATTCTTGGTGGGATGGAATAATCACGGCGTCTACCTTCTTTGTCTGTCAAAATACGAGGTAATTCTGTCAATTCGTTATAATTGACATACCAAACCCAGTTAAAGCGGCGTTCTCCGGGTACGAGAGATTCATTCTCTCCTGGGATGACATATTGGAGAATGTGAGAATTGGGAAATTGGTAGAATACAAATCGCTCTGTAAACAAAGCCGCAGCGTCTTGCTCTAGTTTGGCTTCGTTGACTAAGCCACGATAAGCAACGTATCCGGCATAGTGATAGTCAGCATCTGGCAGAAACAGCTGACGCACGGTAGAGTTTGGTCCATCTGCACCAATCAACAAATTACCTATTTTACGAGTCCCATCGGCAAATATTGCCATGACTTGTTCACCATTTTGCTGAATATTGGTCAGGAGTTTTCCTTGGTGATAATGTTCAGATGGAAAATGCCGACGCATGGAACTGTAGAGCAAATTCCAGGATGTCAAAGTTTGACGCATTGGCATCCCTTGAGCAATGCTGCCATCAGGGTTCAAGTAATATCTTTCGTGCGCCACTACTCCCAGTGGTGCTTGATAGGTCAAGCCTGCTTGTTGAAATGCTTCGATAACATCAGATTGTAGCACAATACCACCGCCGCGACTGTCGAGTGTGTCAGTAGAGCGTTCGTAAATATCAACGTCCCAACCGATTGATCGCAGCATGATTCCGGTAAACAAACCACCTAATGAGCCGCCGATGATAATCGCATGGTTCCCTGTGGGTTTCATGATTAAACCCTCTTAATATGTTGCTTCTAATTCATTCACGGCATTTTGCAAAGCCGCTAAATAATCATCAATCGATTGTGCGCCGACTAGAATTTCTTGACCAATGCGAATAGTTGGCACGCTGCGGACACCTCTGGCTTTCGCTTGCTGTTGCAGTTCTCTAACTTCCTGAATCCCCGCATCCGACAAAAGGAATGTTTTTGCCGTATTAGCATCAATATCAATTTCAGCTGCAAGATTGGCTAAGGTTTCAATATCGCCAATGTTCTGCCCTTCGGTAAAGTAGGCTTTCAAAATTCGTTCAGCCATCTCGCTTGCTTTGCCGTTTTTACCAGCAAACCAGGTTAAGCGATGGGCGTTAAAAGTGTTGGGTGTGACTTGCATTAAGTCATAGCGAAATTCAATTCCATCTGCTTGAGTTGCTTCTATCGTTTTTGCATCTAACATTTGCGAGTATTCCCAACTGCCAAACTTTTTGGTGCGATAGGTTTTGCGATCCATACCTACTTTTGGTAGATCAGGATTTAACTCAAACGGATACCAAATGCGTTGAACTTCAAGCTGAGAATTGAGTTGTGCGATCGCCGTAAGGCGGGTGCTTTGCACCATCGCGTAGCGTGTGAATATCACAATCGCTTGATTTAATCTTGTGTCTGCAACCAAACACCAAGGGCAGATAAAATCCGAGGTTATTTCAACTGTTAAAGTCATGGTTTTCTTTTTTTGGATTACACTTTGATTGCCACAGTTCAACCATAACTTTATTCATAAAGAATGATAATATAGCCGCAACGCCAAACACCTTTGCATATTGTGCAAAAGTAAAGGATATTCCAACCGATGGATCAATTTGCAGCGATGCGTGCCTTTGTGAAGGTGGTAGAGATGGGTGGATTCTCGGAAGCCGCGCGTCAATTAGAATTGGCAGTTTCTTCAGTCACCCGTCAAGTGAACTCGCTTGAAGCCATGTTAAATACTCAGTTACTCAACCGCTCAACCCGTAGCATCACGCTCACGACACAAGGTCGTAACTACTACAACAGAATAGTACGTATTTTGCAAGATGTAGAGGAAGCAAATCTTTGTGTAATGGAAGGAGAAGACACACCACGGGGTCTGTTAAATGTTGGGATGCCAGTAGCATTTGGACGGCTCCATATCGCGCCAATTGTCAGTATTTTTCTGACTCAGTATCCAGAAGTCAAATTAGATTTGCATCTGAGTGATGGATTATCAAACCTGGTGGAAGAGGAGCTAGACGTTGTAATTCGCATTGGCAACCTTGATCGCTCCCATGCTAATCTAATTGTCCGTAAACTTGCTTCCTATTCTCGCCTCGTTTGTGCGAGTCCAAATTATTTCCAACAGTATGGCAAACCTCAACACCCAAATGACTTAGCTCACCACAATTGTTTGTTATTTCCCTATTTCACCGACTACAACATCTGGCGGTTTCAACGAGACACAGAAATTTGTGAGGTGAAAGTTAGTGGTTCTCTAGTGGCAAACAATTCGGAAATACTGCGTCAGGTATGTTTAGACGGTGCAGGTTTGATCCTGATGCCAACTTGGTTAATTAGTGAAGATATTCGAGCCGGTCGCTTGCAAGCGGTGCTAACTGATTTCCAAGTGCATCCCCAAACGGAGATGGACACGGGCATTTACGCGCTTTACTTGCCAAATCGTAGATATTCGCTTCGAGTCAAAACGTTTATTGATTTCTTGCTCCAAAAATTTGGTGATTCGCCTGATTGGGAAGCTTAAGTAATGTGCTTATGTTGTTGTCTTTGGTTGTTGAAACTTGTAGATATCTTTGATGACCTGTACCCAACCATCAGCTAAAGATTCCCAGATGCGATCGCCTTTTGCTTTTGTTGCTGTGGTTGGATCTCCTAGTACGCCACTTTGGGATAAGTCTTTTGTTGCCCAAGCAAAGGGTAGCTTACCTTCCATGCTCAGAACGCTATCTGTAGGTAGATTTTGCGGATACTCAGTAACTGCGTTTGCCATTTTTACTTGTTCGGGTAAAATTGCCAGCATCAAAGAAGTTTCTGCATCTCCGGCGTGAATCCCTAATTCTAATTCTTTGGGTGTGAGCAATTCTTTGGCTATGTTTGGTACTCGCCAAGTAAATAAAGGAAAAATCCAAAAGTCATTATATTTAATATGTAAATCTCTAGCGACTATTTCTATAATTTGTGGTTGTCCACCATGAGAATTCATAAATACTAATTTCCGAAAACCTGCCCGATAAATGCTTTCGCCAACTTCCATTAATAAAGAAATTAATGTTTGGGAAGTTAGGGTAATAGTACCGGGAAAATGCCAATGTTCGTTTGATTTGCCGTAATAAATATTAGGTAGGGCGTAGGCTGGGATTTCGGCATCTAATTTAGATAGTGCTTTGCCTAAAATGGCTATACTAATTGCGGAATCGACAATTAATGGTAAGTGCAAACCATGTTGTTCAATTGCACCAATGGGTTGAATGATGACAACAGTTTGTTTATCTGGCATGTTTTCAATATCTTGCCAAGTAAGATAGGGAAAAAATCGGGATGGGGGAATGAAAGAATTTAGCATAAATAAGTAAATTATCATTGATAGAGACGCGATTCATCGCGTCTGTACAATAGTCATTGGTCATTCGTCATTTGTAATTTGTATTTCAAATTCTTCCAAAGCTTGGAGATTTCCTACTTGCCAAGCGCGTTCTACTAAAGCAGGAATAATTTGTGTGAGTGGGATATTTTCAAAATGGGGACTGGTATCAGATCTTAGATAAATTCCTTGACTCAGCACATAAATTGTAAATTTACCACTGTCATAAACCCAGACTTCTGGGACACCAATTGCTCGATAAGCTTCAAGAGTAGTTTTAGAAGTTACATCTGTTTCTATTGCTAAATCTGGTGGTGGGTCTTCCGGTTGCAGGCGGCGACGTCCTATCATGCGTTGATAATTCTGAATATAAAAGCAAGCATCTGGTTCTACTCCTGCGGTTCCTTCTTTTTTAAAAGTGGTAGAACCAAAAGGTTGAAATTTAATACCCTGAGCCTTCAATAACGTTTTAACAATATCAGAAAGGAGGTCTCTGGGAATTTCATGTTCGGGTAAAGGAACCATAATTTCTAAAGTATTTTTGCTATAGGCTATTCTTGCACTTCGTTTTTCTCCTAATTCGTGCAAAATTGACTCAAATTCTTGCCAACTCACATTCGGAATGGTAATTGTGCTACCAGGAGCAAGTTGCATTTGGCTAACAGGTTTGACAACGGGAGTGACAACAGTCATAACGCTGATGTTTGAGAGAGTCTTCTAACTAATGTAATTCACTCTGCAAAACATGATATTTGGTGGCAAAAATCCAATTTTTATCAGGGTGCGATCCAATACTGCTCGGATAAGACAAATCGCTTGACATTTAAACTCACCACCAGACGTGCCATGACACGTCTGGTACATATTCAAAATTATGACGGAAAATCCTATCCCTTGCAGTATTGGATCGCACTCTTCAAATTCACGTTCATCACAAAAATCGTCTTATTCATAAACAGGACTTACGCAACTGGCACATTAGTAGAGTGCGTCAGACTTGATAAATTGGTGATGAGCAACAAATTTTTGCTTCTGACGCACCCTACAAAATAGGTTGAGTGTGACACTTGCGTAAGTCCTAATAAAGAACATGGCGACATTTGTGGCTAACATCGCGACATTCATCACAAACGTCAAAGCGATGGTGCAAAGTAGCCGCTACGCGATCGCAAATCACAATTAAATTTATCGCGGTTCTCGGTTGAGCGGACTCTTAAAAACCTACGTAGATGAAGAGTTTTCATCCCCGTGAGGGGTGAAGGTAGTCTACGACTCTCAGTCATAACCAAGGGTCGCTATTCTACAAGATTGCACCGTTTCCGTCCCCGTTAGGGGTGAAGGTAGTCTACGACTTAGCGTGGTGTAAAGAATATGAAATTCTTTTACAGAACCACAAAGTTTCCGTCCCCGTTAGGGGTGAAGGTAGTCTACGACTTGGTAGCAGATTGGTCAAAGCGGTTCTGGAGTATGCACAATCTGATGTTTCCGTCCCCGTTAGGGGTGAAGGTAGTCTACGACGCAGACAACAAGCGACGCGAATACCTAACACGTCGTTTCCGTCCCCGTTAGGGGTGAAGGTAGTCTACGACTCTCGTTGATGAAGCTGTAATCCGTTAGGACTACAGCTGTTTCCGTCCCCGTTAGGGGTGAAGGTAGTCTACGACATCTTCCTCCAACAAATCCTAAAGTTCGGATAAGCATCGTTTCCGTCCCCGTTAGGGGTGAAGGTAGTCTACGACAGCAGAACTAGGCGAGGGTTTTAACGATGGCGAAATTCAAGTTTCCGTCCCCGTTAGGGGTGAAGGTAGTCTACGACTCGGGACCCCATGTGCGAATTATTAGGCACAGAGTTTCCGTCCCCGTTAGGGGTGAAGGTAGTCTACGACTCTACCCTATGGAAACTCTTACTATATTTAGTTTTCAAGGTGCAGTTGCGCCAATGTACGGAAGCAGCGATGTAACCTAGTTGTACAGTACACATTTCCGAAAACATTTAACGCCAAAAATTACTTTCAGGTTTCATATTACAGCAAAACAGCCACGAGTCAAACTAAAAAATCTAACTTTTCTTTGATTTATAAACTTTGGCTCATTCATAGTTCTGAATCCTCACTGCGTCATTTTCACGCTTCTCTTTACAATTGGTTACATTCGTGAAAAAGTAGATATGCAGGCAGTTTCAGCCTTCATATCCCCGTTAATTTCCAAACTCTAGTCTTTACAAAATTAAATAATCTGGCACTTCGTAAGGTGCGGCACTACCATATACTCGCACCTGCTGTTTTGCCGTTGCATCAAGGGGATAAACCCGTAGATTATCTTCGCTGAGTTTAAGTAAAGGTAGCCAGCGCGTTACTAAAAGATGGCTCAAAATATTTGTATCCAACGGACATTCAAACACCGAATATTGAACACGCTGACAATTTTGTTCCAAGAGTTTTGCTAACTTATGACGACGTTTGTCATCAGCGATGTCATAGCAAACCAACCAAAGTTTAGTCATTTGATTACAAACGCCTCATACTCTAAACTTAACTCCACCAAACACCGTCCCAAACTCCGAGCTTGTTCTAAGATAATTTGACTCATACTCAAGTGACGGTTTTGTGGTGGATACAAAACAGTATTACGGAATTGCTTTTCCAACTCTGCCAAAAATAGCTTTTTCGCCACATCACCTACCCAAACACCAACACCATCGGGTGATGTATGGAAATCCTCTGGTGTTAACACATCAGATTGGATAATTGAAATTACCGCTTGGTCTACGATAACGGGTCTAAATTCCTCCATCGCATCCAAGACTAAATTGGGACGATAGGGTTCTGTTGCATGGAAAAAACCTAAATATGGATCGAGTCCAACCTGTACGCAAGCAGAAAACACCCGTGCTAACAAAACTCCATACCCCCAACTCATCAGTGCATTAATCGGGTCAAGTGGCGGACGGCGATTACGTCCGGTAAAATTCCATTGAGGAGGAAACCAATATCGCAATGCTTGATAATATGTACGAGCGCAAATTCCTTCCACACCCATCAATTCACTACGGTTTAATAGGGTAGAGTTGTTATGTAAATTGTAAGAATAGGTGTTAATTAAATTGATAGCCTCTGCTAATTCAGCTATTTGTCCTTGGGAAGCACGGTTGCGACGTTGCAATAATACCCGTTGATTACGAATTTTTCCCATCACTAATTTTTGCGCCAATGCCATACCAAATGCACTTTCTAAGATGCGATACTGAGAAATGCGAATGGCAGGATTTGTCGCATAATTACCTTGTAACCGTCCGCGAAAATGACCATCTTGGCGCAGAAAAATAGTTTCAATGCTTTTGTCGAGTAATTTAGAAATTGCAACATCGGTGAACTGAACCCCAGGTAAAACAACTAATAAGTCTACTTCAGCCAAACGACAGTTTTTTGATTGTTCTTTTCTGATAATTACCAGCGACTCGTTGCGATAGCGAACCATAGTTCCTGGTTCGGTCAAATATAGTGTTGTTGTCATGGATAATTGGCGCAAAAGTTTTACTCGCCAATTATGCACTAGGGGAGGAAACCGCTATTTCCATCAGTCTCATACCAATTCTATATGAAGACGCATACAAAGACCCCACCCCGGCTTCGCCACCCCTCCCCGCTTGCGGGGAGGGGTTAGGGGAGGGGTAAAATTCGGGAGCAGCTTCACGAAGAATTGGTATCAGGAAAGTTTCTACCTTCAGATACTCATTATTCACTGGCAAAAATTAGTTAAATCGAACAGATGACCACATAAATCAATGAGTCAATCCAAAATCCAAAATCGAATGACCCCAGTTGAGTTAGACAATCTCCCAGTTGTACAGTCCAAACCTCAAGATACCCCGCCGTATTTAGGGTTGGTTTGCATCACCTTTTCTAAACAGGTGCGCTTTCGGACGATTACGCGCACTCGCTATTTACAATTAAGTGAGGAACAACGCGCTAGTACTCTCAAAGAATTATATCGAGATAACTTACAGCGTCTGGATGGGGCATTAACTTTTTGTCAACAGTATAATATTCGACTTTATCGGATGTCTTCTGGTTTATTCCCGTTGAGTGATTGGGAGGATGAAGTCGGCGCTGGTGTACTTGAGGAAATGAGTGATGATTTAAGTAAAATTGGACAACGGGCAAGTCAACTGGGGATCAGAATGGTGCTGCACCCTGATCAATATGTGGTGTTAAGTTCTGATTCACCGCAGGTAGTGACAACAAGTATTAAAATTTTAGAGCGACATGCTAGAACATTAGATTTGTTGGGTTTACCTGTTTCTTCTTGGTCGTTGATGAATATTCACGGTGGGAAATCTCAACGAGTCGAACAGTTAGTGGAAGTAATTTCCCAGCTACCAGAAAACATCAAAAGTCGCTTGACTTTGGAAAATGATGAGTATGCTTACAGTGCGAGCGAAATTTTAGAGGTTTGCCAACTTACTGGTGTGCCATTGGTATTCGATGCTCATCATCATATCTGTCACGAGAATTTAGATAGTTATGATGATCCCAGTGTGACAGAAATGTTTTATGCTGCTCAACAAACTTGGACTAATCCTGAATGGCAATTAGTTCATATTTCTAATGGGGAAGAAGCTTTTAATGATAGAAAGCATAGTGATTTAATTATTGCCATGCCGAGTGTTTATCGCCAAGCACCTTGGATTGAAGTAGAAGCGAAACACAAAGAAGAAGCGATCGCCTATTTGCGTTCTTGGTGGTTATTGCAGAATAATTTTTAATAAAGTGAAGTAGCTATTTGCGTCTTGGCAACAAAAACGCAAAATTACTAAATATGGCGATCGCAATCGATTTTGGTACAAGCAACACAGTTATCACTCGTTGGAATCCTGTCACCAAAGAGTCAGAAACTCTCAATCTACCTGGTTTATCAGTTCAACAAAGTCTGAATCCGCCACTCATCCCCAGTTTGCTTTATGTGGAAGATGCTGCTAAGGGGCAAGTTTTGGTTGGGCAACAAGTGCGTGATCGCGGTTTAGACTTGAAAAATGATCCACGCTTTTTCCGTACTTTCAAACGCGGTATCGGTACAGATATCCAAGGTTTCTTACCGGAATTAGATGGACAAATAGTTACTTTTGAACAAGTGGGACAATGGTTCCTCAACCAGGTGATTACCCAATTAGAACCCATGCAAGGGGGATTGGAATCAATGGTATTAACCGTACCTGTGGACAGTTTTGAAGCTTATCGTTACTGGTTGGGCAAAGTTTGTCAAGGACTACCAGTGGAACAGGTGCGGATGCTGGATGAACCAACAGCGGCCGCTTTAGGTTATGGTATGGCAGACCAAGAAATTCTCTTGGTAATTGACTTTGGCGGTGGTACGTTAGATTTATCCTTGGTGCAGTTGGATCAAAGTACCAAAGTTGCGAATAAGCCGATTGGGTTTTTACTCAAGTTTGGCAATAAATCTTTAGCAGCAGACTCCAAACAAAAAGTAAAAACCGCCCGTGTCTTAGCGAAAGCTGGACAAAATTTAGGTGGTTCTGATTTAGACAATTGGATAGTTGATTATTTTGCCACAACTCAAGGTTTATCAGTTAGTCCTTTGACGATGCGACTGGCGGAAAAGGTAAAAATTCAACTCTCAACTCAGACCCAAGCGAGTGAAGTTTATTTCAACGATGAAACCTTTGAAAGTTATGAGTTGGAATTAAATCGGGATACGTTGGAAGGTATCCTCAGAGAACATTTGTTTTTTGAACGACTTGATGAGTCGATGACTCAGCTACTACAACAAGCACGACGCCAAGGAATTGAAGTTGGGGATATTAACGCTGTGCTGTTAGTTGGTGGGACAGTACAAATACCAGCAGTGCAGACATGGGTGAAGCAATATTTTGCACCAGAAAAAATTCGGTGCGATCGCCCGTTTGAAGCTATAGCTCAAGGTGCTTTGCAAATCACTCAAGGCGTAGAAATCAAAGATTTTCTTTACCACAGTTACGGTATCCGGTATTGGGATCGGCGTAACAATCGACACAGTTGGCATCCGATTATCAGAGAGGGACAACCTTATCCGATGACTCAACCAGTACAGGTAGTTTTGGGTGCTTCTGTAGAAAGTCAGCCCAGCATTGAGTTAATTATGGGCGAATTAGGAACAGATACAGGTGCAACAGAAGTTTATTTTGATGGCGATCGCATGATAACCCGTCGTCTCGATAGTGGCGTAACAACTGTCAAACCCCTCAATGATCGAGATGGAGCGAGGACAATTGCTAAGTTGATACCACCAGGATTTCCCGGAAGCGATCGCATTAAAATTCTCTTTTTAGTTGATGAACAACGATTTTTACGAATCACCGTTGAGGATTTACTGACAAATGAAACTCTGTTGGAAAATCAACTCGTAGCACAATTGAGTTAGTGGTTAGTGGTTAGTCGGGGCGATCGCAATATGGTTCAAATCAGACATATCGATTGACATTTAAACCTTGTAGAGACGTTGCAGTGCAACGTCTCTACATGTCCAAAATTATGACGAATAATTTTTAAATGAAACGTATTGGGTGCGATCGCTTCTCTTTAGTCCAATACGGTTCAGTTAAGAAGAAATGTAGGTTGGGTTGAGCGCAAGCGAAACCCAACAAAGCCTTGATAATGTTGGGTTATATTACTCTGCGATCAGCCGCGCAGGGCGCGTCTACGTTCCTCAAACGCCAGGTGCTACAACTCTTGGGACCCCCGCAACGCACTGGCTCCCCAACCTACGCTAGTTTTAGTTTTTAGCCTTAA
>NZ_JBHFLM010000225.1:0-3486 GCF_041928655.1 Pelatocladus sp. BLCC-F211
TAGGTTGGGTGTAGCGACAGCGAAACCCAACATTATAGTCTGGTTAATGTTGGGTTACACTCCGTTCCACCCAACCTACATAATGTCCTTTTTGAAAAACTCCTCTTTCCAAGATGGACGAGGTTTAACTATGTTATGGAAAGTAAATAAATCTAAAATTATTACCAACGACCAATGACAAATGACCAATGACGACTCCAACGATTACAGACGTGCTATGGCACGTCTCTACATTTGTGCCGACTTACTTAATTTTCAGCGATAATTTTACAAATATCATCTAAAAGTGAATCATACTCAATAAACTCTTCTGGATGAAACTCCAAGTAAATTTGATTAAGATTTGGGTTAAGAGATAAAATACATACCTCAATATTAAGCTTGCCTTTGCGCCAACCTTCGCTGCCAATTCTTAGTACCTGGCAATTGATAACATAATTAAATTGAATTTCACTAAGTTTGATGTGATGTTCACCCAAAGATATTAAATTAAATAACTCCAACATTGAAACGCCTGGTTCAAGACTATTAGACTCATAAACTCGTCGCTGCAATCTATGTCTAATTTGTTTCTCGATTAACTCTTTTAATCTACTTACTTTAAATGTATCTTTTCCTAAAAGTATAACATCATCACAATCTAGAGGTATAATTTTTTCGTTCATATCAGATAAATAGAGAAAGTTGATTTATGATGGACACTAACCACCATAATTTAAATACAACTTCTAGGATATTCTGCTAATTAGCTGACATCAATTTAGTTAAAAATTTGAGAAAATAACCTCATAATCTGAGTTTTTAGTGATCAATTAAGTACTCATTAGGAATTGTACTTCACTACTAGGGAACACAGACATTTGGAGCGCATAAACCAGAAAAATCTAGTGTTTTTATTATCAAAGTATTTAAATCTACGTGGCGAATAGTGTGATTATTAGTATCAGCAATATATAAATTAGAACCCATGACACTTAATCCCGAAGGTTCATAAAAGCTGCTATTTTTTCCTTGACCATCTTGTAAAGTAGTCGTACCATCTCCTAATACTGTTTGACAATTCCCCGTATGAGGACTGACTAATTTAATTTTGTGGTTGTAGCTATCAGCAATCCACAGAAAATTTTGCGCGTATTCTACTCCCAAACAATGCTGTAATCTGACATCAGTACCTTGTCCATCTACATCACCAAAACCAAATAACGCACCACTACCACAAACCGTTCTGACTAGTTTTGGTTCAACTATTCCCACACCACGAATTGAACTAACTTCACTGTCAGCAATATATAATTCTTTCCCATCAGTAGTGATACCGCTAGGTTGAGCAAAAGCAGATTCGGTGAGTGTACCATCAACACAAGCTTCTGCACCCGTACCTGCATAGGTTTTGACAATATTATTTTCTAAATCCATTTGCCAAATTTGATGCGGCCCTGCCATAGCAATAAATAAGCTATTTCCCACCTTTTGTAAATCCCAAGGAGAATTTAAGGCTGTTTCTTTACTAATACCGCTATGTGGTTGGATGTTACGACTTTGTTCTCCTGTTCCAGCAATAGTTTCGACAACTTGACGCAGCAAATCTACACGTCGCAGCGCATGGTTTTCTGTATCTGCTATATACAGCATTTGATTTTCTGTATCAAATGTCATTCCCTGGGGTGCAAAAAATTGCGCTTCATCAAAAGAACCATCTCTTAACCCAGGTTGTCCGCTACCAATAATATTTAGGACTTCTCCATTGAAAGTACTCATCACAATTCGATGATGTCCAGAGTCAGCGATGAATAATCCTGCTGTTGTGGCTAAGACTTTACCAGGAAAGGCTAATGGTGTAATTAATGGTTGTTGCTGTTTCTCTAAAATGAGTTGTAGTTCTTGAAAATTAATAGTACCTTTTTCTTGGTGTTGGCGAATTAATTTTTCGATAACTTGATCTAAAATATCGCGATGACCTTCACCGGATACATAATGAATTACATAACCTTCTGGGTCAATTACCATTAAGGTAGGCCAAGCACGAACGGCGTAATTTTCCCAAACTTTAAAACCACTATCGATTAAAACTGGGTGTTCGATGTCGTAACGCAGAATAGCTTGGCGGATATTGTCGATTTCTTTTTCGTTGTCAAATTTAGCACTGTGTACACCAATAACTGTCAGGCTATCTTTGTATTTCTGTTCTAAATATTTTAAATCTGGAAGAACATGCAAACAGTTGATGCAACAGTATGTCCAAAAGTCTAAGATTATGACTCTACCCCGGAGTTTTTGTAAAGATAAGGGTTTTTCGGTATTAAGCCAAGGGTAATTTTGCGGTAGTTCTGGCGCTCTGACACGAGGAGTCATAACAATTAAAAATTAAAGGGCGATCGCTTATTCTTTAAAGTACATCTTTCATTCAAAGACTAGGCAGCTTTGAGAAAATTAGAAATACTCACTACTACCGAGTTACTAAGTTATATACAGCAAGCCAAAGCCCAAGCATCTCAAGGACAAATCGTCGAACGCATTCCCCAGTTAGCTGTAGCTAATTCCAATTGGTTTGCTGTTCACATTTGTTGTGTATCAGGAGAAAGTATCAGTGCTGGCGATACGGCTTGTATTTTTCCCTTAATGAGTGCTATTAAGCCGTTTTCGTTATTGTATCTATTAGAATACTTGGGAAGTGAAACCGTTTTTAGCTGGGTTGGGGTTGAACCATCCCTTGATGCTTTCAATTCTGTAGAACAACTGGTTGCTGATGGTGGACATCCTCGCAATCCGATGATTAATAGTGGAGCTATTACTCTTGCTGATAAATTACCAGGAAACAACGCTCGCGATCGCACTCAAAAATTTTGTCAATGGCTAAACCAAATCGCAGGTTGTCAACTCAAGTTGGATGAAGTCACACTCGCTTCGGTACGTTCCGCAGGTTCTCAAACTAACCGAGATATTACCCGTTATTTAGCCGATGCTGGTTATGTAAATAATCCAGTAATAACTCTTGACACTTACGAACAAATATGCTGTTTAGCTGGAACAGTCACAGACTTAGCCCGTCTGGGAAAACTCTTAGCTGGTGCAAGTGAATTAATATCAGCAAAGCATCGTCAGATTGTCAACGCCCTGATGTTAACCTGTGGACTGTACGAAGCTTCTTTTCAATATGCTGTACAAATCGGTCTGCCAATGAAATCCGGGATTAGCGGTACACTTTTAGCAGTAGTGCCAGGTGAGGGTGCGATCGCTTGTTATAGTCCCCCATTAGATAGTACAGGTAATCCTGTGGGTGCGATCGCTTTAGTTGAGTCTTTATCCCAGCATTTACAGTTAAGTATTTTTACCAGTTAATCACAAATAAGCTGTTCCACACCTAATTTGCATAAAATGTAAACTGGATAAACTCGTGAAGCTACTACTATGCCTGCTCAAGGATACTTGAATCAATCACAGAAAGAAAGTTTACAGAAAGCTCTATCAGAAAGTAACAATCCACAA
>NZ_JBHFLM010000226.1:0-9463 GCF_041928655.1 Pelatocladus sp. BLCC-F211
CGAGAAATTGGTCGAGGCGGGTAGGACTGATTGAACCAGTCAAAGCCCCTTTGGGGCAGAATAACGTTGCGTAGTCCGATTTCTAATCGGCGTAGCAACAACAGTTCGGAATCCACGTTTTTCAAAGCGTGGAGAGTTCAAGAAAAATATTCGACCTGTCCCCACCTCTCCTTGTCCCCGATCCCCGATCCCCTCACTCTTGAGAAGTCGAAACTACATCTGGTAATCGACGTTTAGCAATATACAGCCAAGCTAAACCACTCAATCCCAAAATAATGCCGATTAAACTCACCACTTGTGCGATTCGCAATGGCCCAAGCATTAAGCTATCGGTTCGCAAACCTTCAATCCACAAGCGTCCCAAACTATAAATCAACAAGTAAACCATAAATAACGTACCCGTTTTTAAACGTGGTTTACCCCGCAAACCTCTAAAAAACAATGTCATCAGTAAAGCAAATACCATTAAATTCCACAGTGATTCATACAGAAAGGTGGGATGGAAATATTCAAAATTAACTAATTCTGGGGGACGGCGTTCTGGCGGAATATAAAGTTTCCAGGGGAAATCGGTTGGCGCGCCAAACGCTTCTGAATTGAAGAAATTTCCCCAACGTCCGATCGCTTGCCCTAAAATCAGCGAAGGAGCCACTAAGTCTGCCAATAGCCAAAAAGATATCCGCTTTAATTTGGCAAAGATTAAAGCTGCCAACAGACCCCCCAAAATCGCCCCATGAATAGCAATACCCCCTTGCCAAATGGCGATAATCCGCTCCGGATGTTGAGCGTATTCTGGCCATTCAAACAAAACATAATACAGTCTTGCTGCTGGAATCGCCCCAATAACTAGCCAAATTGACAAATCACTCAATAAATCTGGATTCACACTACGGCGTTTTGCCAAGTACTGCGAAAGAGTCACGCCAATTAAGACTGCTGAAGCAATTAACAAACCATACCAACGGATAGTGATTGGCCCTAGTTTGACAAAAATTGGGCCAGGAGATGTAAATAGAAACGCCAAGGGCAAAGCGGAAATATCCAATGCCATGCAGAAGTACCTAAAAAACTTGGAATTTAAAGTATAGAGTTTTAAATGGTTGGTGGTTAGTTCTTTGTTGATGGTTGTTTGTTGATGGTTGGGACGAACAACTACCAATAAACAACGGACAAGTACTAACTACTAAAACTACAGCTTAGATTCTAAGTCTTAATTAGCTCCATCAGAGAGGAAAAAACTTTTTCCCAGTGTTTGGTTTATGACTTCTCTAGCAAAAATAAAAATTACCTCTGTTGCTCATAATCTGTGATTAGATATAATCACCTAAACAACTGTGAGGCATCGTTAAATTGTGATTGCCATTTATCCAGGAAGTTTCGACCCCATTACCTTGGGACACCTAGATATCATTCAGCGTGGTAGTCGGCTATTTACGAAGGTGATTGTTGCTGTACTGCGAAATCCGAATAAAACGCCACTGTTTAGCGTACAAAAAAGGCTGGAACAGATTCGTGATTCTGTCAAGCATTTACCCAATGTGGAAGCTGATGCTTTTGATGGTTTGACAGTCAATTATGCTCACATGCGGGAAGCTGCTGTTTTACTGCGGGGGCTAAGAGCAATTTCAGACTTTGAAATTGAGTTACAGATGGCTCATATCAATAAAACTCTTTCCGTAGATATAGAAACTGTTTTTTTGGCAACCTCAAATGAATATAGTTTTTTAAGTAGTAGTGTGGTAAAAGAGATTGCAAGATTTGGTGGCTCTGTTGATCATCTTGTTCCCCCGCACGTTGCCCTGGATATTTACCAATGCTACGCCCAAAACCATCCCGTATCGAATCAAGTCAAGACGGAAGCAATTTAGCCCGACCAGAATTCAGCGACGGAGTACCTGAAGAAGCTATGCGAACGGGAAGTATAGATATTCAAATGGAACTCAATCGTCTGGAAGAAATGATTCTCGCTAGCTTTCACATTCCACTGACGCGACGGACGTTAGTGGATGAGGAAAAGCTGCTTGACCAGCTTGATTTTATCCGAGTGTGCTTGCCAACTGCTTTTTCGGAAGCAACAGAGATGTTGCAACACAAAGAAGAAATTTTGTTGCAAGCAGAAGAGTACGGACAGCAAATAGTAGAAGCCGCACAAGCAAAAAGAGCGCAAATATTAGATGACAGCGACATTCTCAGACAAGCAGAACGAGAAGCCGCAGAACTACGGCAACAAGTGCAACAAGAATGTGATGGTATGTTACAAGATACTCTCGAAGAAATTGACCGTAAACGCCGCCAATGTCAGCAAGAGTTGGAGGAAATGCGACGAGCTGCAATCGCAGAGGCTGAAGCCATCGAACAGGGTGCAGATGACTATGCTGATAGCGTTCTAGAGAATATTGAAGAGCAACTTCACGAAATGTTACAAATTGTTCACAAAGGCAGAGAACAATTGCAACCAAACTTACCACCACCACGAAATCCCCAATTCCCGAAGAATGGGTAATAAATAATAACATTCTTCACAATGAGTATGGGGGTGTAAGGGTGTAGGGGTGTAAGAGGAACTAACAAGTGTAGGTTTTTAATCAAGCAATGAGTGATGACTGTAAAACTAACGGAATAATCATCGTTTTATAAACTCTTACGCCCTTACACCCTTACACCCTGAAACTGTCTTAAAAGATTCGATGTTGCAAACTAGGCATTTGACGGCGGACTTGTTCTAGCCGTGATGGTTTAATTTCGGCGATCGCAACTCCTGGTTTTTCTCCTGCATCAGCTAAAATCACTCCCCATGGGTCGATAATCATGGCATGACCATGGGTTTGACGGCGGTCATAGTTGAGTCCGGTTTGGGCTGGGGCGATAATATAACAGCTATTTTCAATAGCACGGGCTTGCAGTAGCACCTGCCAATGATCTTTGCCTGTAAAAGCAGTAAAAGCCGCAGGCACAAATATCACATCTGCTCCCTTGGATGACAGGTGGCGATAAAGTTCGGGAAAACGAACGTCGTAACAAACAGAAAGTCCAATATTACCTAGTACTTCATCAGCATAAACAGAAGGTAGTTCTGTACCAGCCATGACTGTGCTAGATTCTCTGTAAGTATTGCCATCAGGAACATTGACATCAAATAAATGTACCTTTTGGTAACGTAATAATTCTTGGGCGTTGCGGTCAACAAGTAAAGCTGTGTTATAAACTTTACCTGTGCCTTCTACAGGAATGGGAAAGCCACCACCTAAAATGGTAATTTGATAGCGCTGCGCCATCGTTTTGAGAAATGCTTCTGTTTTATGTGCGATCGCGCCGGCTTGAGCGAGTTTGTCCTTCTCTTCTCCCATATAGGGAAAATTTTCTGGTAAACCCACTAATTCAGCACCCTGACGCACAGCTAAATCAATTAATTCCTCTGCTTGTGCCAGGTTTTTTTCTAGATCAGGCACACTGGTCATTTGAATAGCAGCAGCTAAATAAGATTTCATAGATTTAACAAAAAATTAATAGTCAAGGGTCAAGGGTCAATGGTCAACCTCTAATACCAATTCTTCGTGAAGCTGCTCCCGAATTTTACCCCTCCCCCAACCCCTCCCCGCAAGCGGGGAGGGGTGGCGAAGCCGGGGTGGGGTCTTTGTATGCGTCTTCATATAGAATTGGTATAACAGGATTTTAGATTTGTGATTTTGGATTGCCCCCAACCACAAGGGGCGGGGCTTGAGCCGAAAAAATAATCCAAAATCCAAAATCTCAAATTGGCACGGTTAATGAGCAAGGGGACTGATAAATAAATATCCCCATGTTCTTTATTTATAAACATGGGGAATAAAAAATTATAAACTTAAAAACCTAACGAAACCTAGAGAATAGGTGTAAATTGAGGTTTTTCGGGGACAACAGTGTATTCAGCCACAATCTGACGGAATTGTTCGCCGTCGATAGTTTCTTTCTCGATTAGCAGATCAACTAAACGATCCATGAGAGTGCGATTATCACGCATAATCCGCTTGGCGTTGTCATAACATTCTTCAACAATGGCGCGGACTTGAGCATCGATCCGAGATGCGATCGCTTCGGAATATTCAGAACGAGTCATCCAGTCTCGACCCAAGAATACTTCTCCTGTCTGGCTTTCTAAGGAAAGGGGGCCTAAATCAGACATTCCGAAACGAGTTACCATTTGCCGTGCCATATTACTCACCTGTTGCAGGTCATTTCCGGCACCAGTAGTAATTTCATCTCGACCAAAAATCACATCTTCAGCAGCGCGACCACCCAAAGCACCTGTAATTCTGGCTTTGATTTGAGAGCGAGTAATCAAACCCATTTCTTCAGAAGGAGTAAACCAGGTCAAACCCTGTGCTTGTCCTCGTGGAACCAAAGTAACTTTTTGTACTGGGTCATGATCTTTGAGGACAGTACCCACCAAAGCATGGCCAATTTCATGGTAAGCAATTAAACGCTTGCTCTTGCTATCTACTAGGGGCGTACCTTCCATACCAGCAACCACCCGATCCACAGCATCATCAATTTCTGTGAGGGTGATGCCTTCTTTGCGACGTCTGGCGGTGAGAATTGCAGCTTCGTTGAGGAGGTTGGCTAAATCGGCTCCGGTGAATCCAGGAGTCCGACGAGCGATCGCATCTAAAGACACGCTGGGATCTAGTTTCTTGTTGCGGGCGTGAACTTTTAAAATTTCCAAACGCCCTTTGATATCGGGTGCATCGACAGTTACTTGTCTGTCAAAACGTCCTGGACGTAACAACGCCGCGTCTAATACATCAGGACGGTTGGTAGCAGCAATAATAATGATACCAGTGTTACCTTCAAAACCATCCATCTCGGTCAGTAGTTGGTTGAGGGTTTGTTCCCGTTCATCGTTACCACCGCCAATCCCAGCACCCCGTTGTCTACCTACCGCATCGATTTCATCGATAAATATGATACATGGAGCATTGTCTTTGGCTTTTTTGAACAGGTCACGCACACGAGACGCACCCACACCTACGAACATCTCGACAAATTCTGAACCAGAGATACTAAAGAAGGGAACTCCTGCTTCTCCAGCAATAGCTTTTGCCAATAAAGTCTTACCAGTTCCTGGAGGGCCTACTAGCAGCACTCCCTTGGGGATACGAGCGCCAACAGCTGTAAACTTTTCTGGTTGTTTGAGGAAGGTGACAACTTCTTGGAGTTCTTCTTTTGCTTCTTCGATTCCTGCGACATCGTCGAATTTAACTCCTGTTTTGGCCTCCATTTGAAAACGAGCTTTAGATTTGCCAAAGCTCATTGCTTGACCGGGACCACCAGGCAAGTTGCTGGAGCGACGGAACAAAAAGAACAATCCAGTAATCAACAATATAGGAAAAATCAGATTTCCTAAAAGTCCCCAGATAGCACCGTCATTACGCATCGGGTGGGCATCAAAACTCACTCCTTTATCTTTGAGCTTGGTAATTAGCTCAGGAGCGTTAATAGGCAGATCAACCCGTACCCGTTGAACACGGTTGTCAAGATCCGGATCTACAGCTTCCACAATTGCTGTTCTGCCGCCTTCATAAAAATCTACATTAGTGACGCGATTGGCGTCTAAATATTCTAGAAAGCGACCGTAGGTCATACGTGTACTGGCTGTATTTCTACCCATATCCGCAGGAGCGCCAGCAAATGCACCCTGCCAGAAGAAAAAGCCAATTACCAAAGCTGGCAATGTCCAGAGAACTAGGACTCTCCAGGAGAATTTCATCTTGTTTTGCCTCTAGATGCCGATATACAACTAATTAGCGATGTGATTCCCACGATATCGCTAGGAAACGGATATTTATAAATCCATTTTGTTTTATCAGTTAGTCAGTTAGTCAGTGAGCAGTTATCAATTATCAGCTTTCTGAGTTTGGGTTCTGTATACCCATCAAGGAATTGGATAATTGTTTACTGTCCACAGTGAACTGATTCAAGCGCGATGGCACAGCCATGACGCCAAAAAGAATCTTAATTAAATTTAACTTAATTTTAATACAAAGCATTAAAAAAGGAAGCCATAAAACACCAAACAAGGTAGTGAAAATTAGGAATTTGCATTGCTCCCTATGCTTTGTATCCTTTTATTCATGACCTCAGTCATCATGAAAATTCCCACTCCAGTCAGGGTTAGAGTAGTTAACTTTAGCCATGTATCAAAAACTATAGTCTCTCAAGCACTGAATACAGTAAACTTTCCCAACAATCAATTTTCGCAACAAGACAACACATAAAAATGCACAAACTACTCATATTTAATAATGATCAACTCCTACGTCGAGCGTTAACCCATCGTTCCTATGTTCATGAAAACCCAACAGAAGGCGAACACAACGAACGCCTAGAATTTCTAGGTGATGCTTTGCTTAATTTTCTCAGTGGTCATTATCTCTATTGCCGTTATCCCGACAAAGGAGAAGATGAATTAACCAGGCGGCGTTCGGCGTTGGTAGATGAGAAGCAACTAGCCAAGTTCGCTATTGAGGTAGGTTTAGACTTAAGAATGCGATTGGGTAGAGGTGCTATTCTCGATGGCGGCTTTCAAAATCCAAATTTGCTTAGTAGTACCTTTGAAGCTGTGGTTGGTGCTTATTATTTAGATAATAATTCTGACATAGAGGCGATTCGGGCTATTGTAGAACCACTCTTTGATGCAGTACCAGAAATTATTGTTGATCATCGGGCGAATGTAGACTCGAAAAATCGCTTTCAAGAGTGGGTGCAAAAGAATATTACCCCCACTCCACCCAAATATGTAACAGAACAGGTGGGAGGTTATACTCACGCACCTGAATTTGTTGCTCAGGTGTTTGTGGGTGAAAAAATTTATGGAATCGGTAGCGGACGGAGTAAAAAAGATGCTGAAAAAGCTGCTGCTGAAGATGCACTGGCGAAGGTAAAAAAATATTGATTTAAATTCTCTTATTCTTTGTTGCTTCACTATTACCAATTTGCAAGAGTTTATTTGGTGAATTGCTTCCCCTCTAGAGGTACTTTAAATTTTCCATACTTAATTACAAAGATTGTATAAATTTTTTATTTTTAGCTTCTCAGTGCAAATGGTTGTTGTTTATATTTACCTTATAAACTACTGACTAAGTAAAAACCGAAGTAAAGCTGTGTTTGATTTTAGTTCTAATGAAGAATGTTCTAAGACTGATAATTCGTTTTTTCTGAGATATTCAAACTCAATTCAATTTCTTCCACAACCATCACACTCTTCTGTCAAAAGTATTACCAAAAGAATCATTGATATACTAGGAGCTATTGTTGGTCTAGCGATCACAGCAATATTGACCATACCCATTGCAATTGCCACCTTTTTTGATGATCCTGGTCCCCTATTTTATAGCCAAATTCGCTGTGGTTTGAACGGGCGTACCTTTCGGATGTGGAAGTTCCGCTCTATGATTGTTGGTGCAGATAAACTCAAGCACTTAGTAAAAAATGAAGCTACGGGTTACATCTTTAAATCTACTGAAGATCCACGGATCACTCGTGTAGGTAAATTTTTACGTCGAACTAGTTTAGATGAATTTCCTCAATTTTGGAATGTTTTGCGAGGGGAAATGAGTTTAGTCGGTACTCGTCCACCTACTCCTGATGAAGTAATACGCTACCAAATACATCACTGGCAAAGATTACGAGTCAAACCAGGTATGACAGGAGAATGGCAAGCAAATGGTCGTTCGAGCATCACCGACTTTGAGAAGATAGTCAGCATGGACATAGACTATCAACGTAAGTGGTCAATTATGTACGACTTGAGTCTGATTTTTAAGACGATATGGGTAGTGATCAAAAAACATGGAGCCTGTTAAATTTTTGATTTTTATTCTTATCCTTCATCCCTTCACCCCGCTACCAGTTTCTGTGGGTACAATGTAGCGTTGTAAAAATAAGAACAATAGCATGACTGGAACAATAGAAATTACTGAGCCAGCAGCTACTAACCGCCAATCAAGAGAAAAAGTACCCGCTAATTTCGCTACACCTAAAGGTAGGGTATATAAGCTTTCATCTTGAATAACAATTAAAGGCCACAAAAAATCACTCCAAGAACCGATAAAAACGAAAATTGCTAGAGTAACTAATGCAGGACGAACTGCTGGTAGCATCACATACCACCATATACCCAATTCTGAACAGCCATCCATACGTGCTGCTTCTTCCATCTCTTTGGGGACACTCATAAAAGCTTGTCGCAATAGAAAAATCCCAAAAGCAGAAGCTAGGCTAGGAAAAATCATTCCTAAGTAGGTATTTCTTAAGCCCAACTGGACTGTCAAAATATACAAGGGTATCATCACGATTTGAAACGGAATCATAATTGTGGAAATAATCGCGATAAAAATCCAGTCTCTTCCCGCAAATGAAAGTCTAGCTAAGGGATAAGCAGCTAAAGCGCAAAATAGTAAATTTAATCCGACAGTCAGTACAGCAACAAAAGTACTATTGAATAGATATTGTCCAAAAGGATTAGATTGCCAAACGTTAACAAAGTTTTCCAAAGTTGGCTGACTTGGTAGTAACTGCGGTGGTGACTGAAAGATATTTTCACTTTGAGATTTGAGGGCAGTACTTAAGAGCCAAAATAAAGGGAAAAGCGTTGTTAATGCGATCGCACTTAATATAATGTACGTGCCAATGTTTTTGAAGAGTGAGTTGCGGCTGGAAAAACTCATAATCTTGATTAGGAATGGAGTTCAGCAATATTTGATTTTAGTCAAATTTTATTCACACCAGCCGATGAGAACCAGTATGCAAATTAAACCTGTTGATAGAGTAATAGAGACTGACGTTGGATAGAAGATTGAGTGGTAGTTTAGATTACCATTTTTATTATGTCAGTCAGTACTATTGAAGCTTTTGCAAGTCAGGTTGCGATCGCATCACTCAATACCTATCAAAAGCGTCTTTCCCCTCACAAAGGTTTTTCCTGCCCCCATCGATTGCTTCATGGGGGTGAGTCTTGCTCTGACTACATCAAACGCCAACTGATTAACCAAAATTTGCTCACAGCGATACAAATGGCTCCCCAAAGATTCAAAGCCTGTAAAATAGCTGCTCAAACTCTGCAAAGTCAACGCGCAGAAAGTGGATGTATTGTAATTCCTTGTTGTATACCGATTTAAGCCAAAGTCAAGCAATTTTGGATTTTGGATTTTTCAGCTTGCTCTGTAACCGGGTTCGTAGTGAGGACTTTAGTCCTTTATGAGCGCTTAAGCGCTCACTACGAACCCGGCAAAGTTTGTGTGACAAAGTACTAGAAGCGATCGCTTCATTGCAGACAGACTATATCCCAATACGGTTCAGTTAAGAAGAAATGTAGGTTGGGTTGAGTGCAAGCGAAACCCAACAAAGCCTTGATAATGTTGGGTTACTCTGCGATCAGCCGCGCAGGGCGCGTCTACGTTCCTCAAACGCCAGGTGCTACAACTCT